>CAMFFI010000072.1 GCA_945949625.1 uncultured bacterium
CATCGCTGATAAAAAGAGTTCTCATACCTGCGGCGGTTTTGGTATCGTTGATTACGGTGTTTCCAAATTCGCCTCTCGATACGGTTTTACTGACATTTATTGTTTTGTCAGTAAGGTTAATATCCTCTGCCGTGAGGGCACAACACTCGCCGATCCGCATACCTGTAAACATTGACAACAGCATTATATCGCCGTAGTGTATGTCCTCGGTTTTTAGCACATTCAAAAGCCTTATCTGCTCGTCAACCGTCAAGGCTCTGACAGGTATTTGCTTTTTTCTCGATTTCGGGCATTTGATGTCGCTCAAAGGATTGCTCTCAATGAGCTTTTTGCTGATTGCTTTTACAAATACTGCTCCCAAAAGCTGATACATCTTATTGATGCTCGACTGGGAATAATCAAGCTTTACCTTGAAAAAGCCGATTATATCGTCCTCGGTGACTTCCGTAAGCTGCTTATCAGAAATATCGGAAAGCATTTTCAGAGTTTCCATTTTGCGGTCATAGGTTGACTGCCTGATTTCATTCAGAGCAAGCTGTTCCTCTATCATCTTTTCGGCAAGCTGATGAATTGTTTTTATCTCAACCTTATTGCGTTTGCGCTTTTCAAGGTTGCCTGCGAGAGCCTGAATTTGCAGCTCACGCATTTTGTCCTTGACGATTTTCTTTGTCTTTCCATAAACTGTGCGGCGTTCCTTTTCGCCGTCGATTGTCAAATAAACCTGACCTGCAAAGCGCTGACGGCTTTCTACAAAATATATTGAACCGTTACCGTAGGTTTGTTTTTTCTTTGTGTCTTTAGCGTTTATTGTAATCCGTCCTTTCAAAACCTAAAGACAGCTTATCGTTATCCGACTGTATTTATAATACTCCAAAAGCGATAAGCCGTCAACAGATTTCGTCTTATTTTATACTCTGCGCTTGCTGCTCCATTCTATAAAAGCCTGCTCACTGACCTTGAAGTTTTTGCCGACTCTCACCAACGGAAAATCAGCCCTCATCATAATGTTTCGGGCAGTCGGCAGACTGCAGCCGAGCGCCTCGGCAACATCTTTTGTACCTAAAAATTTTATTTTTTCATCCATTTTTATTCCCTCCCTAATTACCGTACAAGCAGTCGGTTTCCATGGTATCGATTGAATTGTATAGAGCCGTCAGCAGATATGCTCTCATATTTTTGATTTTGCTTTTATTCTTTTCAAGCGAGCTTATTACATATTCAATATGCTCGGCGGTGACCATTGACAACCGTTTGCGAACAGCCTGTATGGGAATGAACTGTTTGTTAATCCGAACAGAATCACTTGCGTAACAGTAAGTATCCGTCATAAGTCCGACAATTTCATCAAGCACACCGCCGTAATCACGCTCCGCCAGTACATCATATTCAATTTGGAATTTTATTTCATTCTCAACCTCGTCATAGTCGATTGATAGATTGGTATTACTCCTATCGGTATTATTAAATTCAGTCTTATTTCCTGCTGATTTTCCGCGTTTTGGTACGCTTATTTTTTGCACTCTGCAAATCGTATTTTCCGCACTCTTGAATGAGGCTTTTTCACTATCAAAGAAGTTATCAACATAAATGATGTCAGGCTTGCCTTTGCCCTGCCTTAGCCTATGTATAAGCTTGAAACGTTCGAGCTCACGAAAGAGCTTCGTTGCCTTGTCGTGACTGCACTTAAGCTTTTGACAAACTTCGTTGTTCGTAAAGTACACAATCGTCCTGCCGTTTGAGTCAGTCATACTGTTCTGCTCCGACAGCAGTCTGCGGTCAAGCAACAGCGAATAGAGCAGCTTTGCACCGCACGACAAATCTATATATGCATCCTCAAAGAGAGCCTTGGGCAGTTTGATAAATTTGGCTTTCATATGTTACTTTCCTTTTCTTGATATTAGTCTTTTTCATTTCCATTTGAGATTACTTTTATCGGGACGTAAAAAAGTCGCCTCAATGTCAGCCTGAAATTTATGCCAACGCTCTGCTTCACGGTAAAGCATCGGTGCGTCAACAAAGCCAAGCGAGTTTGCCTTCGCTGCAAGTTGATTGATGTTGTTGCCAATTGCAGAAAGCTCTCGCATAGTTTCAAAGAAACGGTCGTTCGGTTTTTCTTTCGGCTCGTAGCCTTTCATCAGCATACGAACTAAAGCTGATTCGTTCAGACAGGTCATTTCCGCTTTTCGCTGCCAGTCGTCCCTTTCTTCTTTAGTTAGCCTGATATGTATATCGCAGTTTCTCTTCATAAGTATCACTTTCCTTCTTGTATTTCTTCACGGGTTTTAGGGGTATCCACTAACGAGCTTTTACTGTTTTATCCTCTTGTGGATACAAACAGTCTGCTCGCTAAGATTTGTCATAGGTTTCCTTGTTTTAATTTTTCTTTCTCTCTTTCGAGTACCAATCCATTGAAAATAAGCGTTTTTCATAGTTTAGATTCACTTCCTTAGAAATTAATTTCTCAATAATTTGTTAATGAATTTTCTCGAAGTTGATAAAGAAAATAAAAAATATATCTCTTTATCCCCTTCACTTGTATGGACAAAATCAGTCTTTTTGAGGGGGTGTTTTTTCAAAAAATTTCAAAATACCCTCTCACTTATTTGGACAAACATAGGCGTTTTGTCAGGGTATTTCTGAAAAGTTTTTTTATTTTTTGTGCTATAAAAAATAAATTTTCAGTTTTTGTTTGATATTCAAATAAATATATCCCTCTACTTATTTGGAGTGGGAGAGTCTGAAATTCAACCTGCACTTTATAAAATTTTCCCACATATAAATTGCAGAAAATAAACTTACCCATATAAAAATTGCAAAAAATAACACCTGCATTACAGCAAGTGTTGAGTTAAAAGTTTTATGCAGTTTTGCACTATCGGTAAAATATATAATTCTTTGGCTACCCTAAAAACGACATACCGTAATTTGCAGAACTAAAATAAATTATAGACTTTTAGTACAGAGCTCTTAGGAAATACCACTCCGTTTTTATCTAATTATTTTAGTGATATATTCGTTCTTTTTTAGTATTAATCGCCAATAATCATTGATTTATATGTCGAAATGTGTTATATTATAATAGTATAATTATATTTGCCAAAGCGATATAATGCTTAGAATGTAATACGAAGGAGGGCTTACAATGATTTTAGATAAAAAACAGATGACCGAGGAAGACATAAAGCTACAATATATAACTCCGGCAATACAATCAAAATGGGGGCTCGACCGTATTACGATGGAAACCAAAATAACCGACGGTCGCATAAATTTAAAAGGAAATATTGTAACCCGTGAAAAACCAAAGAAGGCTGATTATGTTCTTTACTTAACAAAAAATAAACCTATTGCTATTGTTGAAGCCAAGGATAATAATCATTCTATATCTTACGGTTTGCAGCAAGCGATTACCTACGCAAAAATGCAGGATATTCCGTTTGCATACAGTTCAAACGGTGACGGATTCCAGGAGCACGACCTTCTGACCGGTTTGGAACGCACATTGACTATGGACGAATTTCCTACTGTAGATGAACTTACTGCCAGATGGGAAAGAGAAGCAAACGGCGGCAAGGGCATCTCTGATAACGAGAGAAAAATTATTAATCAGCCTTACTACTCAAGCCAGCACACATATGATCCGAGATATTATCAGCGTAATGCTATTAACCGTACTGTTGAAGCAATCGCAAAAGGACAAAACCGCCTGCTCCTCGTTATGGCAACGGGTACAGGCAAAACCTATACGGCATTTCAGATTGTTTACCGACTTTTAAAAAGCGGACTCAAAAAGAAAGTTCTGTATTTAGCTGACCGCAATATTCTCGTGGATCAGTCGATTCAGCAGGACTTCTCTCCTCTTGAAAAAGTAATACATAAGATAAATTTTGCAAAAGACGATCCCGTTACCATAACTTCTCACGAGGTATATTTTTCTCTTTATCAACAGCTTGCAGGCAACGAAGAAAACGAAGATGAAGAAAGCTGCGAAGAAACAGTATCACGCTTTGCAAAGCTCTTTAATAAGGATTTCTTTGATTTGATTATCGTTGACGAATGTCACAGAGGTTCAGCCAAGAAGGACAGCAACTGGCGCAAAATTCTTGATTACTTCTCCTCTGCAACACAAATCGGTATGACCGCAACTCCGAAGGAAACAAAATATATTTCAAATATTGATTACTTTGGAGAGCCAGTATATACATACAGCTTGCGAGAGGGTATTGAAGACGGTTTTCTTGCTCCGTTCAAGGTTATAAATATAACAACCGATATTTCAGACGGCTGGCGCCCTTACAAGGGACAGCTTGATAAATTCGGAAATGAAATTGAGGATCGCATATACAGCAACAGCGATTTTGATTACAATATTATACTTGAAGACCGCACATACGAGGTTGCAAAGGAAATAACCGAATACCTCAAGAGTACCGACAGAATGCAGAAAACCATCGTATTTTGCGCTACCGAAGATCACGCAGAGCGTATGCGTATTGCGCTGAATAATCTCAACGCCGATATGGTCAAAGAGAATCCCGACTATGTTGTCCGTATCACAGGCTCCGATACTTACGGCAAAAGCAAGCTTGACTACTTTATTTCCGTATCTGCACCCTATCCGGTAATCGCAACTACCTCAAAGCTCCTTTCCACAGGAGCGGATTGCAAGATGACAAAGCTGATTGTTCTCGATGAAATGATTAACTCTATGACTGAATTTAAGCAGATAATCGGTCGAGGTACCCGTCTGCGTGAAAAAGAAGGTAAAAATCATTTTGTCGTAATGGACTTCCGCAATGTAACAAGGCTGTTTTCCGATCCCGATTGGGACGGTCCTATTGAGATTGTAGAAGGCTTTGACCCTAATCACAAGCCGACACCGAAACCAGAAACACCCGGTAATGGCGGTGATTCTGTTTCGCCACCCCCTACTGTTGACAAATATGTTGTTGATGAAAGCGGCTGTGATGTTCATATCATCGGAAAGCGGGTAGAAGTTTATGACGCCCAGGGCAAGCTTCTCCGTCAGGAAAGCATTGTGGACTATACAAAGTCTAATATTCTCGGCAAATATGCTTCTCTTGACAACTTCATTTCAAAATGGACTTCCGAAGAAAAGAAAGAAGCTATTCGGGAACTGTTGAAAGAACAAGGCATAGACCTTGAGCAAATGAAAGCGGAGCAAGGTATGACCGATGTGGATGATTTTGACTTCATTTGCCATGTCGCCTTTAATCAAAAGCCGCTTACACGCAAAGAGCGTGCAAATAATGTTAAGAAGCGTGATTTTCTGAGCAAATACAGCGGTGTTGCAAGAGAAGTGCTGGAGGCTCTCCTTGACAAGTATATGAACACAGGTATTTATGAAATTGAGAAAACCGAGATTTTACAGCTTGATCCGTTTAAGAAATTCGGAAAACCCTCAAAAATCGCATCCTACTTTGGCGGCAAACCAGGCTACATTCAAGCAGTAAAAGCATTGGAAGAAGAACTATATAAGGCAGGTTAATTTTAATGAGCAATCTATCAGGATTTGTAAAAAAACTTCGTGACATTATGCGCAATGACGCAGGTATCAACGGTGACGCCCAGCGTATTGAGCAGATTGCATGGATGCTCTTTTTAAAAGTATATGACGCAAAAGAACAGGATTGGGATATAGATGAAGAAAACTATGTATCCATAATTCCCGAAAAATGTCGTTGGTCGAATTGGGCGGCAGACGACCGTTCCGGCTCTGCCATGACCGGAGATACCTTACTTGATTTTGTAAACAATACGCTGTTTCCGACTCTTAAAAATCTGCCTGTTACCGCAACTACTCCCATAAAAAAGGCTATTGTGCAAACCACCTTTGCCGACGCAAACAACTATATGAAGGACGGTGTATTACTCCGTCAGGTTATCAATGTCATTGATGAACTGGATCTCAGCGATTATGAGGAAAGCCACGCTTTCGGCGAGATTTACGAATCCATTCTGAAAGAACTGCAAAGCGCAGGCTCTGCCGGTGAATTTTACACGCCCCGTGCTGTAACTGATTTTATGGCAAAGATGATTCAGCCGAAAATCGGCGAAAAAATGGCGGATTTTGCCTGCGGTACAGGCGGATTTATCACAAGCTGGCTGAAAGAACTGGACAAGCAGGTCAGCACCACCGAGGATAAAGAAAAATACAATAATTCTATCTACGGTATCGAGAAAAAGCAGTTTC
>CAMFFI010000073.1 GCA_945949625.1 uncultured bacterium
TAATAAAAGCATACGGTGAAAAAATAAACATTTCAGGCTATGACCTTGAAATAGGAATTACAACAGATATAGAAGCAACAATTCAGAATCAGGGTGAAATTGTTGTTGGTGCAAGACTTTTTTCCGATATTGTAAGACGTCTTCCGGAGGAAATTGTATGCATTGAAACTGACGAAAGAATGGTAACATACATAACAAGCGGTCAGTCAAGCTTTCAGATTATCGGTATGTCCTCTGTTGAATATCCGGACCTTCCCGTATTTGAAAGCAACGATAATATTACAATGCAGGCTAAGGTTATTAAGGATATGATAAGACAGACTGTTTATGCAGTTTCCGACAACAAGGCAAAGCCTATTTATACAGGCTCACTCTTTGAGCTTGAAGAAAACAGCATAAGAATTGTAGCCGTTGACGGTTACAGAATGTCCATAAGACAGGAAACCATAGAGTGCAAAAGCAACACAAGATTTGTTGTTCCCGGAAAAACTCAGCAGGAGGTTTTAAAGCTTATTACAGATGACGAGGACAATGTGGATATTCTGGTAGGTCAGCGTCATATAATGTTTAAAATCAAAAACTACTCTATAATTTCAAGATTAATCGAGGGAACCTTCCTTGACTATAAAACAACAATTCCAAATGAATCAAAAACAGAAATTGTTATTAATACAAGAGCAATTATTAACGCTGTGGAAAGAGTTTCAATCCTGAACAGCGAAAAAATCCAGAGCCCCGTAAGATGCACAATTGCAAACGATGAAATCAAGCTCCTTTGCGCAACAGCCGTAGGAAGAGCAAACGATTCCGTTTCAGTTCCCGTAATCGGCGAGGATTTGGAAATTGGTTTTAACAACAGATATTTGCTTGACGCACTTAAAAACTGTGAAACCGACGAGGTAAAGCTTTTATTAAACGGAGGACTTTCTCCGATGATTATAGAACCCGTTAAGGGCGACAGCTTTCTTTGTCTTGTAGTACCGATGAGGCTTTCAAATGAAATATGAAAAAATAGAAATTAACGAAGAATTTATCCGTCTTGACAGTCTTTTAAAATTTTCGGGACTTGCCGAAACAGGCGGACACGCAAAAATTATTGTGCAAAACGGACAGGTTAAGGTAAACGGACAGGTCTGCACAATGAGAGGCAAAAAAATGAGAAAAGGCGATAAGGCTGAATATGACGGCTGTACTGTTGAGGTTGTCTGATATACTAAAAAATTGAAAGGATGCAGTTTTTTGAAGGTTCTGGGACTTTTGTATGAAAATTACCGCAATCTTGAAAACGGTTATTTACAGCCCTGCGAAGGTGTAAATGTAATCTACGGAAGAAATGCCCAGGGAAAAACAAATCTGCTGGAGGCATTGTGGCTTTTTTGCGGAGGTCATTCTTTCAGAGGCTCAAAGGACAGCGAGCTGATTGCTTTTAATAAAAAAACAGCAGTTTTAAAAACAAGCTTTTACAGCTTTGAAAGAGAGCAGACCGCCGAAATTAAAATTTCTTCGGGAAAAAGAGAAGTAAAGATAAATGACGTTCCAAAAAAGAGCAGTTCCGCTTTAATTGAAAAATACAACGCTGTTGTTTTTTCTCCCGAGCATTTAACTCTTATAAAAAGAGGTCCTTCTTTAAGAAGAAATTTTATTGACAGCGCAGTTTGCAGGGAAAAGCTTAAAAATGCAGTTATAATTTCAAAATACAACAAAACTCTAAATCAGCGAAATTCTCTTTTAAAGGATATTTTCAGGCACAGCGAGCTGAAGGATACCCTTGAAATATGGGACGACGCTTTGTGTGTTCTGGGTGCGTCAATAATTTTTCAAAGGCTGAAATTTATTAAACAGCTTACAAAATATGCAGGAGAATATCACAAGGGAATATCGGATAACAGCGAAAAGCTAAGCTTTTCCTACTGTTCAAACGCAGATATTGAAGATGACGACGACGAGCAGACTATTGCAAAAAAGCTTAAAAATGCTCTTCTGAAATGCCGTCGTGAAGACTTTAACACAGGATATACAAACGTAGGTCCTCACAGAGATGACATAGATATAATAATAAATTCAAAAAAAGCAAAGCTGTATGCTTCACAGGGACAGCAGAGAAGCGCTGTATTGTCAATGAAGCTTGCAGAGGCGGAAATTCTTACAAAAAGAACAGGCGAAAAGCCTATAATTCTGCTTGACGATGTTTTGTCGGAGCTTGATAATTCAAGACAGGAATTTTTGCTTAACAAAATTGAAGATTATCAGGTGTTTATAACCTGCTGTGAAAAATCAAACAAGGAACAGCTTAAAAAAGGCAAGGTTTTCAAAATAGAAAACGGAAAGATTGTGTAATGTATTTGCATTTAGGAAAAAACACGGTAATAAAAACAAAAGACATTGTGGGTATTTTTGATATGGATACCTCTACAATTTCAAAAAATACAAGGGATTATCTTGCAAAGGCAGAAAAAGCAGGCAGGGTAATCAATGTTTCAACGGAATTACCAAAATCCTTTGTTGTTTGCAGGGATAAAGAAGGTATAAAGGTTTATATAAGCCAGATTTCAAGCCAGACATTACAAAAGAGAAATTTTAATTTTCTGAAGGAAGTATGAAAAAATGAAAGCAAAAAAATGTCCCTACTGCGGAAGAAGAATTTCATATTACAATTTGTTTGATAACAAAAAAAAGGGAGAATATATATGCAGAAGATGCGGTAAAGAATCAAGAATAATGATTAGAAAAAGCATTTATACATCTTTTCTTGTTGCAGTTATTCTGTCGGCTGTAATTATTGTAGGCTGGATAGGCTTAGGCTTTGCAAACAATCCCTGGGGTATTTTGCTGGTAGCCGTTCCCCTTGTTATTTTTTATCTGATGACTCCCAGATTTATAAGAATTCTTCCTCTTAAAAAATATAAAAAATCAATGGAGGCTGCAAAAGCCGCAAGAGAATACAGCTCTGAAATGAAATTTAAGCAAAATTACGGCAATAATATAAACAGAGAAACAGAGAATATATCTCCGATAAGCAGCGGCGAGAACAATTTTTCAATAAATGAGGATATTTTCAATTCAATTAAAACGAACAGAAAAAAACCTGATATAGGGGAAAATATTACTGATGAAAATACTCCCGCAGACGCAACGGTTATTGTAAAAAAAGATGAAAACGACAGATTTGTTCCGATTATAGAAAATAACAGAGAGGCTCACGCGTCATCATCGGAGAATGTTCCTCTTCAAAGAATACATAAGGAAAAAATCACCTATTCACAAGCTCCTTACGAAAACGAAAGATTTTATGAAGAAAAAAAGACGCCTTCCGAAACAGATAAAAGAAAAAAATACGAAGGCTCAAAATATTCTGCAAACCGCAGATTTTAACGAGGTTTTTAATGTTTCAGCTGCCTGTATGTCCCTATTGTCACACGGTTTACCGATATAAGGAAGTAAGAAAAACAAAAGATGAAAAAACGCAAAAATGCTATCATTGTCATAAGACCTTCAGTATTTCAAAATTTCCGGGTTTTTTAGTGCTGTGGCTTTTGGTTGTAATTTCAGCAGTGCTTCTGAATATTGCAGTTTTGCTTATTATGCCGGCATTTAATGTAATTCCGCTTTTGGTTATAAGCTTTATCGCCGTATTATTGGGACTTGTCTTTATTCCGTATTTTGTGAAGTATAAAAAAATTGAAAATAAACGGAAAGAGAATTAATTTTGAAAGAATATAATAAAAAGAATATTTATAAAAACTTCGTTTTGCCACCTCTTACGTCAGAGGGAGGCAGGAATAAACTTGCAAAAATTTTAATTAATATAAAAAATTACCCGAATGATGATTTAACAGGAGGTAAAAGCTTTGGATAACGAAATATCAAGGGAAAATATTGAACAGGAAAATAAAGAAGTTTTTAACGAAATAACAGACGAAACAGCTGCAGAAATGACCAAGGTTGAAAATGAATACGGCGCTGATGAAATTCAGGTTCTGGAAGGACTTGAGGCTGTAAGAAAAAGACCGGGTATGTATATAGGTTCAACAGGACCTAAGGGCTTGCATCACCTTGTTTATGAAATTGTTGATAACTCAATTGACGAGGCTTTGGCAGGCTACTGCACAAAGATTGACGTTGTAATTGAGCCGGGCAATATTATTCGTGTTACCGATAACGGAAGAGGTATCCCCGTAGGAATTAATCAGAAAATGGGTATTCCTGCCGTTACAGTTGTATTTACCGTACTTCACGCAGGCGGAAAGTTCGGCGGCGGCGGATACAAGGTTTCGGGCGGCTTGCACGGTGTTGGTGCGTCTGTTGTAAACGCTTTGTCAGAATGGCTTGAGGTAAAGGTCTGCGACGGTGAGGATATTTATTTTCAGCGTTATGAGCGCGGAAAAATAGTTTCAGAGCTTGAAAAGATCGGGAAATCCAATGTTAAGGGTACCGAGGTGCGCTTTAAGGCAGACCCGGAGGTTTTCAAGGAAACAGACGTTTATGATTATTCCGTTCTGGAAAAGCGCTTAAGAGAGCAGGCATTTCTTAATGCAGGTGTACATATTGAATTAAGAGATGAAAGAGATTCCGAAAATATAATTCAGAAGAATTTTCTTTATGAAGGCGGAGTTAAAAGCTTTGTGGAATATATCCATAACAAACGCAGTATTGAGGTTATTCATCCCGAGGTTATTTATTTTTCCGCAACAAATCCCGACGATACAATCGCCGTTGAAATTGCAATGCAGTACAACGAAAGCTACAACGAGCTTTTGCTTTCCTTTGCAAACAATATTCATACCACTGACGGCGGTACTCACGAAGAAGGCTTTAAACGTGCATTAACAAGAGTAATGAACGATTACGCCCACAAATTCGGCAAGCTTAAAGATAACGACAAAAACCTAAGCGGCGACGACGTAAGAGAAGGCCTAACCGCAATTATAAGCGTTAAGCTGAAAGAGGCTCAGTTTGAGGGACAGACTAAGGCAAAGCTTGGAAATACGGAAGTAAGAAGTATGGTTGACAAGCTTGTTTCCGAAAAGCTGATGATTTACCTTGAGGAAAATCCCGCTGTTGCAAAGGCAATTTTTGAAAAAGCGCTTGCCTCTGCACGTGCAAGAGAAGCCGCAAGAAAAGCAAGAGAAAGCGTAAGAAGAAAATCAGCTCTTGAATCGGCACAGCTCCCCGGCAAGCTTGCAGACTGTCAGTCAAAGGACAGCAGTGAAACAGAAATTTACATCGTAGAGGGCGACTCTGCCGGAGGCTCTGCAAAGGGCGGACGTGACAGACGTTTTCAGGCTATTCTTCCTCTTTGGGGAAAAATGCTTAACGTAGAAAAAGCAAGACTTGACAGAGTTTACGGCAACGATAAGCTTATGCCCGTAATCACCGCCTTAGGATGCGGAATCGGCGATGAATTTGATATTTCAAAATTAAGATATGACAAGGTTATTATTATGGCGGATGCCGACGTTGACGGCTCTCACATCAGAACCTTGCTTTTAACATTTTTCTTCCGCTTTATGCGTCCTCTTGTTGAACAGGGCCACGTTTATATTGCACAGCCCCCTTTATACAGAATTACAAAGGGCAAGGAGCATAAATACGCTTACTCTGATTTGGAAAGAGACCAGATTCTTGCGCAGACAGAGGGTAAAACCGATATTCAGCGTTACAAAGGTCTGGGTGAAATGGACTCCGTTCAGCTTTGGGAAACAACAATGAATCCCGAAACAAGACTTATGCTTAAGGTAGAGCTTGAAGACGCCGAGGCGGCTGACGAAGTATTCACGGTGCTTATGGGCGATAAGGTAGAGCCAAGACGTGAATTTATTGAAACAAATGCAAAATATGTTCAAAACCTTGATGTTTAACGGAAAGATTTAAGAAGGACGTGAGTTTATTATGCATTCAAGAACAAAAATAACAGTCCGTTATGCCGAAACCGATAAAATGGGAATTGCCCACCACAGCGTTTATCCCGTTTGGTACGAGGTAGGCAGAACAGATTATATAAAAATGTTTGGTATGACCTATACTCAGGTTGAAGAGGCAGGAGTGCTGATGCCCCTTACAAATTTAAACTGTTCTTTTATTTTACCTGCAAGATACGAGGACAATCTTATTATAAGAACAAAGGTAATGACTCTTTCAGCCGCAAGAATATCCTTCAGCTATTCTGTTAAAAAAATTAAC
>CAMFFI010000074.1 GCA_945949625.1 uncultured bacterium
TTAATAACAGGAGCAAGCATTTTACAGGGACCGCACCAGTCTGCATAAAAATCAACTACCGCAGGCTTACTGCTGTCAAGCACTTCGCTGTCAAACTCATATATTGTAACTTCCTTAGCCATAGTAAAACTCCTTTAAAATATTTTTTCAAAAAATAAATTTTTCTTCATATACTCAACCGGATTCATTTCCTTCTGAGAATAAGCAACCAAAAGCTTTGCGTATGCCGACTCTTTGCTTTGATTATAAAGAGGAATTGCTCCGCTGTTTATTATTTCCTTTGTTGTAATATAAATATTCTCCGAATTTTTCAAAGGGCAAAGATAAAAATCAATGTTTTTTTCACTGCATTTCTTTAAAAAATCCAAAGCAGAGCCTTTTCCTTGGGTGCAGACTGTTCCTGAATGATAGGTCATTTGCAAAACTGCTTTTGTGTTTTTTCCAATATTCACAGTTCCATAATCAAAAGAGGGATACGGCGTTAAAATCTGAACACAGTCAGAAAGTACGGGAATTTTCGTTAATACAGGAATTCTTTCTTTGTTGATTTCCTCTAAAGAGGGATTGAACCTGCTTTCTAAAAATTCCGTTTTCCCCTTTTCATAAATTGCCAAAGGCGTATAGGTAAAATCTCTGAATTTATCAAGAAAGCCGTCAGCCTCCTGCAACCTTGACGCAAGGTAAATGCTTGTCTTATCTTGTGTTCCGTATGAAACAAACACACCCTTTACCGGCCTTGATTTAATTAAATCCACAGCGGCTGTAAAATTCTGCAAGCCGTTGCTATGGGGATTTTCAAGGGGATAGTCGGCGGCAACAATTACAAGCGGAATACTTATATGTGCAAAGCAAATGCTCAGCAGTGCAGAGGTATAGCTTAAGGTGTCGGAGCCGTGAGTAAGTATTATTCCGTCGTAATCCTTAAAGCTCAGACTGCTTAACAATTCTGTAAGACTGTTCCAGTAGTCAACCGACATATTCTCACTCAGAATATTTATAGGCGAAACAACCTGAAACTCTGTTTTGTCATTTTGCGTGGTTTTGTATTTTTCAACTACTTCACAACAGGCGCCCTTTACGTCAACAGTATGGTTTATTATTTTACTGCCAATTGTTCCGCCTGTTAAAACCGTGAGTATTTTCATAATTGACCTCTTTAATAACAAAAGGATAAAACTCCCATAAGAGCTTTATCCTTTATAGTATCTGCTAAAATCAGCCTTTTACTACCTGTGTTATTACTTTGGCAATATTATCCTTGCAAAGTCCGAAAATTTCAAGAAGCTCTTTAGCGGGACCGCTGTATCCGAATTTATCCTCAACGCCGATGCGTGTTACGGGAACAGGGCAGTGAGTGCTTGTTACCTGACAAACAGCGTCGGCAAGTCCGCCGATAATGTTATGCTCCTCAACGGTAATGATTCTTCCTGTTTCCTTAGCCGCCTTAATGATAATTTCTTCATCAATAGGCTTAATGGTGTGGATGTTAATAAGGCGCGCGTTAATGCCCTGTGCTTCAAGCTCCCTGACAGCCTTAAGTGCCTCATTTACAACAAGGCCTGTTGCAATAACGGTTACGTCGTTACCCTCGTGCAGAGTAATTCCCTTTCCAAGCTCAAATTTATAAGTTTCAGGGTCGTTAAAGCTGTCGATTGCAAGTCTGCCTAAACGTATATACACAGGTCCTTTATGCTCGATAGCGGCTTTTGTGGCAGCCATCATCTCGTAATGGTCGGCAGGGTTAAGAACTACCATTCCCGGCAGAGTTCTCATAAGCGCAATATCCTCAAGACATTGGTGAGTTGCACCGTCTTCACCGGTTGAAATACCTGCGTGACTTCCTGCAATTTTTACATTAAGATGAGGATAAGCAATAGAGTTTCTGATTTGCTCAAAGGCTCTTCCTGTGGCAAACATTGCAAAAGAGGCTGCAACAGGGATTTTGCCTGCTGTTGCAAGACCTGCGGCAACGCCCATCATATTACCCTCGGCAATTCCGCAGTCTCTGAAGCGCTCCGGAAATTCCTTTTTGAAAATAGAAGTTTTTGTTGCGGCAGCCAAATCGGCGTCAAGCACAACAATATCCTTATTAGTTTTTGCAAGCTCGCAAAGAGCCATTCCAAAGCTTTCTCTGGTTGCTTTTGTTACGATTTCAGCCATCAGCACTCGCCCTCCAATCTTGAAAGTTCAGCCTCAAGTTCAGCCGTAGCCTGTTCAAACTGCTCTTTGTTCGGAGCTGTTCCGTGCCAGCCAACCTGATTTTCCATAAATGAAACGCCCTTGCCCTTGATTGTTTTTGCAAGAATTGCAGTGGGCTGTCCCTTTGTTTCTTTGGCAATATTCAAAGCGTTTTCAATTTCATTAAAGTTGTGACCGTCGATTTTTACTACCTTAAAGCCAAAGCTCTCGAATTTTTTATCAAGAGGCTCAATGGAGCAAACCTCTTCAACGGGACCGTCAATCTGAAGACCGTTCTGGTCAACTATTACAACAAGATTATCAAGATTATTGTGAGAAGCAAACATAGCTGACTCCCAGACCTGACCTTCTTCACACTCACCGTCGCCCAGAACTGTGTAAACACGGTAATCCTTATTGTCAAACTTTGCGGCAAGAGCCATTCCGCAGGCGGCGGAAACTCCCTGTCCCAAAGAGCCGGAGCTCATATCAATTCCGGGAGTACCCTTCATATCGGGATGTCCCTGAAGCATTGCTCCAACATGGCGAAGAGATTTAAGCTCGTCCCAGTCGAAATAACCCTTTAAAGCAAGTGTTGCATAAAGGCTGGGGCAACAATGTCCCTTTGACAGAACAAAACGGTCTCTGTCAGCCATTTCAGGATTTTTGGGGTCAACATTCATTTCTTTAAAATAAAGATAGGTAAAAATGTCAGCGGCAGATAAAGAACCGCCCGGATGACCGGATTTTGCATTGTAAGTACCTAAAATTGCTCCGATTCTGGACTTACAGGCCAGAATTTTCAGCTGGTTTTCTTCTTTTAAATTCATCTTGTAACCTCCAATGGTAAAATTACATTCATACAAAGTTTATTTTATCATACAAATTTCGCTCTATTTTTCGCTATTGTAAATTTAAGTTAAAATAATATTGAAAAATACGTTTTTTATGCTATAATTCTATTGTAATGTTATTATATAATTTATAATTGACAATTATTATAAAACACTTTTAAAGGATTGAAAAAAATGCTTTTGGTTGCCGATGTGGGAAATACAAACATAAAGTTAGGTCTTTTTAACAAAGAGGAGCTTAAGTTCAAGCTTCGCTTTGCCACCGACCAGAGCAAAACAGCCGACGAGCTGGCGGTTGAGCTTTTTACGTTCTTTCAGATTTACAATATTGACGCAAAAAACATCAGCTCTTCCATTATAAGCTCGGTTGTGCCGAAAATAACACGTCCCTTAAGAGAAGCCATAAAAACCGTAACAGGCATAAAAAGCCTTGTTATCGGACCGGGAATTAAAACAGGTCTTGACATCAAAATCGACCATCCCGAAACTCTGGGCGCTGATATAGTTGCAGGAAGCGTTGCCGCCTGCGAAAAATACGGCTGTCCCAACATTACAATATTTATGGGTACGGCAACAGCTATTGTGTATAATGATGAAAACAACTGCTATTGCGGCGGTGCAATTATGCCGGGTGTGGGAATTTCTCTTGACGCTTTGACAAGCCACGGCGCTTTGCTTTCCTCGGTGGATTTAATAGCGCCGAAAAAAGCTATCTGCACAAACACGGCCGACTGTATCCGCTCGGGCGTGGTTCTGGGAAATGCCTATATGATTGACGGCTTTATAGACAAATTCAGCCGCGAGGTAAACAAGGAATGTACCGTTATTTCCACAGGAGGACTTTCCTCTCAGATAATTAAAAACTGTCGTCATAAAATAATAAACGACGATAATCTTATTCTTGACGGTTTGCGTATTATAAGCAGCAGAAATCAATAAATCTGTGGTGTATTTACAATTTAATATTTTGTTTTTTCAGTTTGATGCAACGGGGAAAATCCCCTTTGTAAATAAATTTGCGTTTCACCCGAAAAAAGGTTCGGGGAAGCAGCAGGAGGTTTTTTAAATGACAAAAACAAACAATTTCTCAAAGGTGCAAAGAATGGTTATTCTTGCCGTACTGACAGCGCTTACGCTGGTAATGGCTTTTACGCCTCTCGGTTACCTGAAGGTAGGAGTTCTTTCCATTTCCTTTATGTGCGTTCCCATTGCCGTCGGTGCAATTACTCTCGGTCCCGGGGCAGGACTTTTGCTTGGTACTGTTTTCGGCATTACAAGCTTTGCTCAGTGCTTTGGAATGGACGCATTCGGAACAGCAATGTTTACAATTAACCCGTTCTTTACATTTGTTATCTGTGTTGTATCAAGAGCGTTAATGGGCTTGCTTACCGGCTTGATTGCCTCTGGCCTTTACAAACTTTTCAAAGATAAAAAAGCCGGAAAATTCTACTTAAACGATATTATCGCAGTTATTCTCTGCCCTGTAATGAACACCGCTTTCTTCCTTGGATTTATGGCATTGTTCTTCGGCGGTACTCAGGTTGCCGGACTTGACGTTATAACAATGGTTGTTATACCGGCCCTTTCAATTAACTGCGTTATTGAAATTATTGCCTGCACCGTTATCGGCTCTGCTGTCAGCATAGTAGTCAAGAAAATTGTAAAATAATAAATAAACTTATGGGGCAGAGAAATCTGCCCAAAATTTTTATTAAAATCGGTGATGTTTATGCAGGAAAAGGTATATGAAATTTTAAAAAATTCCCAAGGCTATGTATCGGGACAGGAAATTTCAAAACAGCTCAGCGTTTCACGTCAGGCTGTATGGAAGGCAATAAATGCGCTTAAGGAGCAAGGCTTTGTTATAGATTCTGTTACCAACAAGGGATATAAAATTATCGAATACCCGAAAAACTTGTGCAAGCCTGTTGTTTGCAGTATGCTTAATACGAAATTTACGGGAAGACATCTTGAGATTCTTGAAAGCACCCATTCCACAAACGACGACTTAAAAAAGGCAGGTCACAGCGGCTGTGAAAACGGAACGGTTATTGCCGCAAGGGAACAGACCGCAGGCAAAGGCAGACTGGGCAGAACGTGGCTTTCAAAAAAAGATGAAAACATTGCCTTTTCACTGTTGTTAAGACCGAAGCTGTCGCCTATGGAGGTTTCGGGAATTACCCCTGTTGCAGGGCTTGCAGTATGTAAGGCGATAAGGGAGTTCTGCAATATTGACTGCAAAATAAAATGGCCTAACGACGTTATTGTAAACAATAAAAAGCTTGTGGGCATTTTAACCGAGATGAGCGCTGAGTTTGACGCTGTGGAATACATTATTGTGGGTATAGGAATTAACACAGACCAGTCGGAATTTCCCCGGGAGGTAAAGGATAAGGCAACCTCTGTTTTTCTGGAAACAGGAGAGCGTGTTAATAAAAATATGCTGCTTGCCTGTATTCTGAACTCTTTGGAAAAAGAGTTTTTAAAAAGCGATTACCGCATTAATGAAAGCAATATTGAAGAATACAAAAGTCTTTGCGCTACAATAAACAGAACAGTAAGCTTTATAAGAGGCGGCAAAACAATATCCGGCAAGGCTGTTAATGTAACCGGCAGCGGCGAGCTTCAGGTTCAGCTTTCAGACGGTTCCCTATGCAGCGTTAATTCAGGAGAAGTAACCATTCAGGGAATTTATTGAGCTTAATATGTTAAGTATATTTTCTGCATATAAAGAATCATATTTCAATTCAGAGCTTGCAATTACGCAGGCTCTTTTTGTTTTACGGGAAACTGAGCCGAAACGGTCGGGCAAAACGCAGAACTTCTTTCTATATTATACAAAATTTTAAATCATTTTATATAACTAATGACAATAGCGTTTTTTTCTTTAAAATGTTAAAATGTATTTGTATTTTAATTAAGAGGTGATAATTTTGAAATTAAAAAAGCTTATTTCAGTAACGCTTTCAGTTATTATGATTTTAAGCATTGCAATTGCGGCAAATGCCGCAGAAACTACACAGTCAGACTCTCAAGCTGTGACAAACGCACAGCAGTCAGGTCTTTATGCACACGGTGTTCTTGACAGCGCCGAAACAGAGGCTT
>CAMFFI010000075.1 GCA_945949625.1 uncultured bacterium
CCCTGCATACACTACGGGTAAATAACCGTATTTTTCAAGGAGCCTGTTTGTCATTTGCAAAATTGTCTGTTCAATATAAGTCAGGCAATACCTTGCAACATATTCCTTTGAACAACCCTTATCCAAAAGATTTTTGCAAAGATTTTCAACGCCGCTTAAACAGCAGTCGCATTCTTTAAGGGCAGGTCTGACGTTAATTTTATCACTGCATTTTAAGGCAAGCTTTTCCAGTTCTTTGCCGCAGGGAAAGCTGCACCCAAGCATTAAGCCTACACGGTCTATTGCCTGACCTGCGTTTAAATCAAGGGTTTTTCCCGCAAGAAAAATATCAAAGCCCTGCTCTCTTTTAGGATTGACAAGCAGAGCCTCTGTTGTTCCTCCGCTTACGTGAAAAGCAAGGAATTTTTTACAAAATAAATCGTTTCTACCGGCAGAAAACAAGGCTGCGGCAATATGTCCCTCCTGATGAGAAAAATCATACAGCGGAACCTTTAATGCCGCCGAAAGCATTTTTGCACCGTTAACTCCCACCGAAAAGCAGGGCATATATGAGCTGCTTAATGGACGGGGCTTTGAGGAAACACCGATTGCCGTTATTTCTTCATTTACATTTTCCATAAGCATTTTAAACAAATTGCTTAACTGCTGTGTATGATGAAACACAGCGTCGCTTTGTCTTAAGCCAAGCTCCCCCGACTTTACGGGCAAAAGGCGCTTTGACTGTTTCATCTCTCCTGTTTTCGTGTTATAAAGCGCAGTGGAGGTAGTGTAATTGCTTGTGTCAATTCCAAGATAAAGAGCCATTATTTATTCTCCAAATCTCTTGAAACCGCACCTAATACTCCGTTTACAAAGGAGCTTTCGTCAATAGAGAATTTTTTTGAAAGCTCGACCGCCTCGTTAATGGAAACGCTGTACGGAATATCCTCATATTTCATTTCATAAACAGCAAGACGAAGTACGGCAAGGGAAACCTTGGAAAGTCTTGAAATTCTCCAGCCTTTTTTAAGGTGGGCGGAAATTATTTCGTCTATTTCCTCCATATGCTCGTTAACTCCCTTTGCGGCTTTTTCGGCATATTCGCAGAATTCAACATCTCTGCTTTCAACGGCGTTTTCCTTAATTTGCTCCAAAGAAAGCTCCTCATCGGAAAAGCTCATTTCAAACAACAGAATAAAGGCTTGTTCTCTTGCACTTCTTCTTGAAATACTATTTGTTCCCATATTTGTGTTTTCGCACATTCTATCACAACATTTCTTTAAATTTATAATTAAATTAAGTATATCATAAAAGAAAAATGTTGTAAACATTTGAAAATTTCTTATTGACATAATTTTTATCTTATGGTATTTTTTATAGAGTTAAAAGGGAGTAGTTATTTTTGTGCAATCAACATACCCCGGAGCATAGTCCGTGGTTGCACACTTTCTTTTGAAAGAACAAGACTTTTGACGCTTTGCGTCGAAGGTCTTAATTTTTTTACGGAGTGATTTTATGGAAATATTTTTACAGTTTTTACTGCTTATTGCAGGATTTGTTCTTCTTGTAAAGGGAGCCGACTGGTTTGTGGACGGTGCCTCCTGTATTGCCTCAAAGCTGGGAATACCCCAGATTGTTATCGGTCTTACAATTGTTGCTTTAGGAACAAGCGCTCCCGAAGCCGCAGTGAGTATAACCGCCGCTGTAAAGCAAAGTGCAGGAATTACCGTGGGCAACGTTCTGGGAAGCAATATAATGAACATTTTTCTCATACTTGGAATTACCGCTTTAATCGCACCCATTGCGGTAAAAAAGAATACCATAAGGTTTGAAATGCCCTTTTTGATTTTTATTTCCGTTCTATTCCCTATACTGGGATTTATCGGATATTCCCTTAACCTTATTGACGGTATAATCCTTTATATTCTTATGATTGCATTCTTTGCTTATCTGATTGCAATGTCAAAGAAAGAAAGAAAAGAATTAAAAGAGCTTATCGAAGAGCCGCAGTATCCCGTAGGCATTAAAAGCCGCTGGTGGTATATGATTTTAATAACTGTTGTAGGACTTGCGCTTATTATTGCAGGAAGCAACTTTACCGTAAACAGTGCAACCTTTATTGCAAAAGCCTTTGGAGTAAGCGACAGAATCATAGGTCTTACAATTGTTGCCTTCGGTACCTCTCTGCCTGAGCTTGTAACCTCCGCTATGGCGGCTAAAAAGGGCAAAAACGATATTGCAATCGGCAATATCGTAGGCAGCAACATTTTCAATATTCTGTTTGTTGCCGGAACTACTGCGCTTATTACAACCGTTGAATTTTCACAGTCGTTTATTCTGGACAGTATTGTTTCGATTATTGCCGCAGTTGTTCTGCTTTTGTGCTGTGTTTGGAAGAAAAAGCTTAACAGAATCGGCGGTGCCGTAATGCTTGTCTGCTACGGCGCATATTTTGTCAATCTGATTTTGCAGAATGTATAATCAACAAAAATATATAAATTCAAAGCTCCGATTGCGCTTGCAGTCGGAGCTTTTTTAACAGAGTTAGTATTACATATTCACTATACCTCTGCAATTGTTATATTGTCAAAGGGAATGTCAATCTGAGATGTTACTGCGTCTTTAATCATTATTGCCGAGGTTTCGTTCATTTCATCCTTTAAAACAACAACATCACAGCCTTCATCGGAAATATAGCAAAGACATTGCGAAAAGCCCTTAGCCTTCAGAATACTTTCAATGCTGTCCTGATATGTAAAATTTTTCAGCATTTTTTCAATATTCTCAATTGCTTCCTCCGACTCCTCCGAATCCTTTGCTTTTTCAAGGACTTCGTTTGCTGTATCTATAATTTTGTCCTGGGTCTGGTCACGCTGATTTCTTGCTTCTGCAAAGTATGACTGCTGTTCTCCCGACATATTTGAGCTTTGTACCGCCTCATCATAGGTACTTTCCTTTTCACTTGGTGAGGTTGCGTTTACATACTGTGCCGTACCCAGCTCCTTTGAAGTTGTTTTTAAGCTCTGATTTTCGGAAAACTGCCAGTTCAGATAAACAGCCGCTCCCAGTGCAATAACAAGCGTTCCTAAAACTATGTGTTTTTTTTGAATTTTCATCTTATATCCTCCTGATTGTTATACTAAAACCTGATTAAAGCTTTATAAGATTTTTGAGCATATTTTTTGTCAGACAAGTGAGATTCCACAGAAATGCTGACGCAGATCTCAGACAGCTCACGAAGTATGACAGAAAATATGCCAAAAAGATGTTTTAGTTTTTAATAGTATTAGTTGATTTTGTTACACATACCTTAGCCGTAGAAATATTAAGCGCCTTTGTAACTGCCGAAAGAACCCGCTGAACCACAACGGGGTTATCTCCGCCCTGACAGGAAACCACAACGCCCCTTACGACAGGCTCAATTTCCTTTGCTTTGGTAGTATTATTTTCAAGGTAAACACATTCTACGGAATTTTCTATTGTCAAAAGCACGTTCGCACGTCCTACCCCCTCAATGCTTTCAATCATTTCTTTAATGCTTTCCTGCGTTTCCTCACGATATTTTTCAACGGAAAACAGGTTAGCTGTTTCTTCCTCTTTATTCTCCGTAAACTGAAAATTCACAAAGGTTGAAAGAAATATAAGTGCAATGCCGATAAAGCCTGCGGCTATGATGATTTTTTTGATTTTATCATTCTTAATAAGGCTGTTAAGATTGATTTTTTCACTGTCTTTCATATTATTTCTCCGCAATTACAAAGGGCGTCTGCCCAAAATTTTCTTCCGTTATTTCATTTATTCTGAATACATAGGTATTGTCCTTTTTGTCAATGTATATGCAAATCTTACTTATGATTATTCCAAGATTTTCGTCCTGTTTAAGATAAAATCTCACCCTCTTTACATTTATACCCTCACTTTTCAGCAGTGATATAAGCGTGTTTGAAAGATTTTCTTCTGTCTGGGATAAAATCCGGTTAGTGTATATTTCATCTGCCGACGCTGTGATTTTCTGTTCATCGGGTATTTCACAGCTTTCAGCGGTAAAACCTGTTACGGCGCTTTTAATCGGAAAAATCACAGAGCAAAGCATAAATGCGCCTAAAACAAGGGTAATTATCTTTTTTGTGTTTCCGTCAGGCATTAAGACAGAAAGTACAGAGCCTGCAATTGCCACAACGCAGACAGCACAGCATACCGACAAAACAGCACTCACGATTTTGCACCTCCCATCATTAAAACAACGGCAGTTGAAATAATATAAACAGCCATTATGCAAAAAATTATTGCAAGCAGTGTTGTGACTACGGTGGATACCGCTTCAAGGACCTTGCAGGGCTGTGAAAGATTTAGCACCTCTCCTGCCGCTTTAGACAAGCCTATTGATAAAACCCAGAGCAGACACTCTGCAATTACCGGAAGAAATACAACGGCTGTTGAAATGATTACAAAAACTCCCAGTCCCGATTTAAGCAAATTCACACTGCTCTGAACTGTTTTGTAAGCGTCAGACAAGGCAGAGCCTACAACAGGCACAAGAGATGTCAGAGTAAAACGCACAGCCCTTGTTGATACGTTATCAAGAGATGTGGTGATTATCTGCTTAAAAGACAGAAGAGCCGTAAAAATTGTCATAACAAAACCTAAAAGCCACTTAATGATTTTTCCTATAAACGAGGTAATTCCCGAAAGATTCATATTCGGCGACACAGCTGAGGCTATACTTATCCCAAGAAAAGCATTAAGCAGGGGTGCTATAACATTTGACGCAATTTGTGAAACTCCCTGGCCTGCCATAATCATCATTGAATAATAGGCACTGCCGCTTACCGCTTGTCCCGAGCTTACCATAACAACAAGCATTATAGGAATGTACGCAAGCATAAAGTTTGATGCGGTTACTATTATTTCAGTAGTATGCAAAACCGTATTGCTTACCGGCACAACAAGCGCCGAGGTAATACACAAGGTCGCAACAACGTCAATAATCTGCTGCATTCTGCTGTTTTCCAAGGAGCTTTTCAAGGTGCCGAGCATTGAGCTTAAAAGCATTACAGCAATTATTGAAATAAAAGCCTTTAGGGGATTTGCAGATTGATTAGCCGCTGCGGAAATAATCTCCGAAATAATTTTCTCAAGGGTCAGATCGTTTATTGAATTGTAATCAATACCGTCAATTCCTAAATTTGAAAGGGATTTTTTTGCTTCGTCCGACAGAGAATTATAGAGATTTTGCTTGTCCGTATTGCTTATTATTTCAAAAGGTGCAGACTCCTGAGGACTTTCCAGCGCATCTGCATTAATGCAGGATATGCCAAAAAGCAAAGCAAATAAAAATATTATCAATACAAGCTTTTTCATACTGCACCTCCCGTTAAGGAAAGCACAGTTTGAAGAATTTCGTTATAAAGGGGAATTGCTGTTACGAGAACCATTATTTTGCCTGCAACCGAAACATTTGAGGCTAAGGCATTTTGTCCTGCGTCCTTACAGCAATCACAGGCAAACTCGGTAACAAAGCAGATACCCACAGCCTTTAGCAAAACAGTAATATAGGTTGCGTTTATTCCCGTGCTTGAAAGAATTTTATTTACAGTGTCGTAAAGCGATGTAAAGGAAGAAAGCAATGACAGAAATATAAAAATACAGCCGGCTATTGCAACCATCAGGGACATTTCGCCGTTGTAACGCTTTAGGGTTACGGCAATAACAGAGGTAATAAGTGCCAAAGCACAAATTGCTGCAATATTCATTTTACAAACCGAACAGCGTTTTTATTGTAGAAAAAAGCGAGCTTATTTGAGTTACAATCATTGTTAGCACTACAATAAGTCCTGCCAAGGTTGTAAGCATAGCCTGCTCTTCTCTTCCGGAGCGGACAAGAAGCTGGTTAAGTATTGCAACTATGATTCCCACAGCCGCAATTTTAAAAATCATATCTACATCCATATTAATTACCTCTTTATACAATCATTAATGCTATTGACGTTCCAAGGAAAAATCCCATTGCTTTATACAGTTTTGATTTTTTATCTAAATCTTCCTGTGCATTTTCGAGTGCTTTTGAAAATACCTCTTCATAAAGCTTTATGTGGCTGAGCTCACCCGATGTATCGGTAGTGCCTAAGCTTCCGCCGAAATCAATCAGTGC
>CAMFFI010000076.1 GCA_945949625.1 uncultured bacterium
TGACACAGCCAGACTAATGATAATTTTTTCTTGATAAAAATATTATACGAGGAGAGAAATATATGAAAGAATCAACAAAAACATTAAAGACAAATTCTGCTGTAAGCGTTAAGAAAATTACAATTACGGCAATGTTTGCAGCTATTGTTACTGTTGCAACGGCTTTTATTAAAATTCCAAGCGCATTAGGATACGCTCATCCCGGCGACTCAATGGTGTATCTTGCAGCTTGCGTTTTACCCGGACCTTATGGTATAATAGCCTCATCAATCGGCGGAGCAATGGCAGACCTTATATCCGTCTATCCCCAGTGGATACTGCCTACCTTTATAATTAAAGGTCTTAATGCAGTTCCCTTTGTTTTATGCAGAATGATTTTAAAGAAAAGAAATAAGGATAACAGAATAATCAATCTTCCTGTTCTCTTGATGCTTATTCCTACAACTGCCGTAACCGTTTTCGGATATTTCATAGGCAACTGGCTGCTTTATGATTGGGCAGGAGCCGTTGCAGAGCTTGCTACATGGTGGTTACAGCCCGGCGTCGGTGCAGTTATCTTTATTGCAGTAGGATTAGGTCTTGACGCATTGAAATTCAAGCAAAAAATACTGCCGAAATTTATGAGGTAAATATATGAGTGAGGAAATCGTTTATACTTATAAAAATAAGGTGTATCTTAACATTACAAACAAATGTCCCTGTGCCTGTACTTTTTGCATAAGGAGCAAAAAGGACGCAATCGGCAGTGCGGACAGTCTGTGGCTTAACCATAATCCCTCTTTTGAGGAGGTTAAGCAGGCGCTTGAAGGCTTTAACCTTGAAAATTGTGAGGAAATTATTTTTTGCGGTTACGGAGAGCCTACAAATTCCTTTGACGTGCTTATCAAAACCGCAAAATACATAAGAGAAAAGTTAAAAATTAAAACAAGAGTAAATACAAACGGTCTGGGTAATCTTGTAAATGAAAGAAATATAGTTAAAGAGCTGTGTGAAAATGTGGACGCAGTATCTATAAGTCTTAACTGCTCAAATAAAGAGGATTACTTAAAAACAGTAAGACCAAAGTTCGGCATAAAGTCTTATGATGCAATGCTTGATTTTGCAAAGGAATGTAAAGAGTACACCGACAACGTAATGCTTTCTGTTGTAGATGTTATAGGAAATGAAGAAGTTGAAAAATGCAGAAAGATTGCAGACAGTATAAATATTCCGCTCCGTGTAAGAAAATACGACAATTCACAGTAAAATATTCTAAAATTAAAGGTACAGACTTGATTGGTTTTCAAATCTGTACCTTTTTAATTGTGGATTAGTATAATATAAAATTAAAATTTCTTATCTGAATTCTAATCGTGGCTTAATCCTTTGTCCTGATACGGACAAGCTTTTTGATAAGCTCTTTTCCGTTAAAGGGAAAAAGAGGATACATATAGCTTTTTCCCGAAATTGTTTTGTTTGAGTATAAGATTATTAGATTTATAATGTTTCCTGCAATAAATCCCCACAGATTAAACAGAGCGGTAAAAATTAAAAGCAGAACACGGCAGAATTTAAGGCTGTAACCTAATTCGTAGCTTGGCTGGGTGTAGTTTGCAATTGTTACAAACGCCATATATAAAATTGCTTCTCCGCATAACCACCCGGATTTTACCGCAAAGTCGGAAAGAGCTATTGCGCCTATGATACTTAAGGGAGTTGTAAGACTTGAAGGTGTGTTTAAAGACGCAAGCCTTAGTCCGTCAATACCGATTTCAATAATCAAAAGCTGAAAAACTACGGGCACATTTTGTGCTTCGTCAAGAAGAAGAAACTTAAAAGCGTCCGGGACATATTGTGGGTTTTGCAGACACAAAAGCCAGACGGGCGTAATAATTACCGATAGTATCGTTATAAAATATCTTGCCACACGCAGATAAGTTGCCGTAACGGGAGAAAAGTAGAAGTCGTCGGCCTCTTCAAGCAAATCAAAAATAGACGTGGGCAGCAGTATTGCCGAGGGAGAGTTGTCCACCAGAATAACAATATTTCCTTTAATTACAGCAGAGGCGGCTGTATCGGGACGTTCCGTATGCTTTACCTTCGGAAAGGGATTGAGCCATAAATTGGGATACAGCTTTTCAATCAGGCTTTGCTGATTCATAGTAAGGGACTCGGTTTTAATATTTTCAATTCTCTTAATAAGCTCCTTCAGCAGCTTTTTGTCAACCTTATTCTCCATATAGCAAACAGCTATGTCGGTTTTTGATTTTGTACCTGCCCGCAGTGCTTTAATGCGAAGCTTGGGGTCACGTATTCTTCTCCTTATTAATGCGGTGTTAAACACTATGGTTTCCACAAAGCCGTCCTTACTGCCCCGCAAAACCTTGTCGTTTTCAGGCTCGCTTGTTTCACGCTGAGGGTATGTTCTTGTATCAAGAAGAATTGCCTTGTCAAAGCCTTCAACAACCAATGCGCATACGCCGCTTAGAATATCTGTGGTGATTTTTTCTTCATCGCCTGTGGTTTCAACCTCAATGTATGGAACACAGCAGGCGGCAAAGGTGTCGGCACTTTCAAAAAAGCTGTCCTTTGTGTTTTTATAGAAAAACTCCATAAGCTTTTCCACAATTTCGTCCTTTGTTAATCCGTCGGCAAAAAACATAACAGCCTTGTGGTTGTTTAAAGTGATTTTTCTTTCAATCAAATCAAAGCTTTTTTCAGGCTCAAGAAGGTTTTTTATTGCGGTTAGGTTTTTTTCATAACTTTCAGTAAGCATAATTTGCTCCTTTTTAAATTATACAAGCATTGCCAGGTCCTCAAGCTCCAGACCTTTGTGCAATGCAAAATTTACAGACATTGAAATAAGCCGTGAGGCTCTGTCAATCAGCAAATCAATCTCTTTCGGAGTTACCACCATTTTTCGTCCGTTGGGAGTAAGCTTTTCCCTAAGATTATTTGCATCGGTTTCGTCCTGAATGTCAAGCAAATCGCTTGCCATGGTGGCGGCATCAACAACTGTGGGAACACCGATTGCAATTACGGGAATACCCATGGTTTCGCTGTTAATTTTAGTTCGGTGATTTCCCACCCCTGCACCAGGCGAAATGCCCGTGTCGCTTATTTGTAAAGTACAGCCTAAGCGTTCCAGCCTGCGTGACGCAAGTGCGTCAACTGCAATTATTGCGGTAGGTTTTATTTTTTTTACAATACTTAAAAGATATTCTCCTGTTTCAATTCCCGTCTGACCTGTTACGCCTGTGGCGAGAACCGCAACCGGCCTTAGCTTGTCCAGTCCCGTTGAACGTGCAAGCTCTCCTGTTATATGGCGTGTTGCAAGAACCTGAGCGCTTGTTTTGGGACCTAAAGCATCCGGAGTAATTTCTACATTTCCCAAGCCGCAGACAAGCACAAGTCCGTTTACGGGCAGAAGCCGCCTTATTTCACAGCCAATTGTTTTAAGCCGTTTGTCTGTGTTGGAAAAATTATCCGTCAAGGGCGGTAATTCAACTGTAATGTATGTTCCTTTTTCTTTATGAAGCAGCTGACCTGCACGATTTGTCTTAACCGTAAGCCTTGAAATTTCAAGACCGTTTTCCGTATATTCCTTAAAATCTACTCCGCCTACTTCTTCACCGGCAATTTCTCTTGCCTCTACGGCAAGGTCTGTTCTTAACTCCACAAGGCTCACCTCTGAATGTTTATGTAAATTATTATTGTAAAATTTTTTAAAACTATTCTTTACATAAATAAACTCTGTTGATATAATGAATACAATTCCGTTATAAATTTTTGTTTGCTGAGGATGAATTTCTATGAAAAAGCTTAATACTTTAAAAAAGATAACTGCATTGTCTCTTTCAGCTATGCTTGTATTTTCCGTTTGTGCTGTTTCGGCTGATGCGGCTGAGGTTTCACAAAAGCAGGTTCAGGCTCAGCTCATTGATGTTAATGAGCTTAAGGCTGAAAGCTCTTTGCCCGAAAAGTACAGCTCTGTGGATATGGGTTATGTAACATCAGTAAAGAACCAAAGCGGAAAAAATTGCTGGGCATACGGAACATTGTCCACATTTGAAAGCGTCCTTTTAAAAAATGCTTTTACCGTATCCGATTACTCTGTTTCCCATATGGATAACTGGGGAACGCCTAATGAAAACGGAAAGGGCTGGCAAAGAAGCGCCGGCAGCGGCGCCTTAAACTGGCTGCCTATGGGATATCTTATTTCACGTCAGGGACCGTATAGGACAGTTGTTGATGAAAACGACAATAAAAGCGAGAAGTATGCAGATGTAGATGTAAATGCAATTGAGTATGTCAGTAAGGATAATCCCAAAAGAATAAAAGAGCTTATTTATAATTACGGCTCAGTTGAGGCTAACTATAACAATGCTTATCAGAGATATTTTAACAGCGGCAGAACAGCTTTTTATTGTTATAACAAAAATGCGTCCGTAGAGGGGCACGGAATAAGCGTAGTAGGCTGGGATGATAACTATCCTAAGGAAAATTTTACCGATTGCGGACAAACTCCAAGCGAAAACGGAGCATGGCTTGTAAAAAACAGTTGGGGGGACTACAATCCCTTACACGGTTACTTTTGGATTTCTTATGAGGATTTGTTTATTTTTTCAAACGTTTTTTCTTTAAGCTTTGCAATTACCAATATACAGCACACCGATAAATATAACAAACTGTATCAAAATGAAACAGACGGAGTAACCTGCGATTTTGGAAGTTTTAAAAATATGCAGGAGGTATCATACATAAGCTTTTATGATTTTTCCGACGGATACGACAGCCTTAACAAGGTTATTTTTGAAACTCTGGCTTTGGGGGCGGATTACAGGGTTTACTATGTTCCTGCCGACGAAAAGTCTGTTGAAAGCGATAAATCAAAATGGACTCTTCTTGCAGAGGGTACTGTTGATTATCAGGGATATATTTGTGTTGATACTCAAAAATTCAAGTTGCCTCTGGGATATGGCGCCATAGCCGTAACCATAGACACATCAGCAGTAAACGAAGGCGTTGATACATCCAGCTCTTCTTATATTAAAAATTCAATCGGTACCAATGAGTGGCTGAGGGTTGCAGGTACAACAGATAATTATTATTATTTGAATGAAAGCAGCTATAATAAATGCTATATTCTTTGTAATGATGAGATTTATGAATTAAAATCCTACTATGCAAAGACATTAAAAGATGAAATGGGAGGAACCTTTGTTATAAAGGCTGAAACGGAAAACACCTCAAAGGAAGAGCCGAAAGTTACTTTGCTGGGAGATGCGGATTTAAGCGGAGTTTTAAATATTTCCGACGCAACATTTATACAGATGTGCCTGGCAGATTTGTCTGAATCATCAGTAATAAGAGATTTGAATTCCGATTATAACGGTGACGGTAAGGTTACAATTTTAGATGCAACTGCTGTTCAGCTGCATCTTGCAGGACTTGAATGAAAAATAGACAACATCCAAAAGACTTTGGGTGTTGTTTATTTTTTTGCAAATATTCCGAAAAATATTTATTGTTTAATTAGGTAGTAGTATAAATTCTAAATGCACCTGCTGTTTCATATATTAAAAGAGATGCAGTAAAGCAGGTGATTAAGTGAAAAGAAAAGGAAAATTTTCGGTTGTGTTTAAGGGATTGTGCGGCTTTTTAGCTGTGCTTACGGCTGTGTTCTGCGTTCTGGTGCGTTTTCCGCAGTGTTTCTCGGATGATGACACAGCCGTACTGACTGCGGCGGCTTTTACACTTTCCGACGGTACAGTACTAGCGCAAACAGACGAAACAAAGACTGTTGGAGAAACAGAACCGCAAACTGTTTCCACAGAAGTAAAAACCGATAAATCAACAAAAACAGAAACCGAGCAGCCTGCCTCAAGAAATTGGGACGATTACTATAATACATATGCTTCTCACGAAGGAGAAGAAAAATACACGGTTACGGAAAAGCATTATACAGGCTACGGAACACAATATGGCAATTTTTATGTTCAAAACAAAACCGATTACGATTTGAATATCGGACAGATGCTTAAGGAACCGTTAGGCTTTGAAATGAAGGATACAAAGGATATTCAGGTGCTGATTATGCACACCCACACCTGTGAAAGCTATCTTGACGCAGATGAGGGGT
>CAMFFI010000077.1 GCA_945949625.1 uncultured bacterium
ATATTTAAAAATGTATTTTTAAATTTTAATAATTTTATCATAAAATATGCTTTATTGCAATAAAACGGGCGGAGTTTTAGAAAAATTTGCTTTGCTTTTTGCAATACTAAAAAAATTTCCTGCAAAAATAAGTGTTATTTGCAAGATTTGCATTGAATTAAAATTACAATTATGATAAAATTATATGAAAGTCAGGTTTAATTATAATACTAAAGAAGAAGGTTTTTAATAATGGTAACTCATTTGCTCACAAGAATCGATCTTCAAAAGAATAATTTTTCAAAAGGTCAAAAAAGAATTGCCTCTTATATAGAAGAGCATTACGATAAAGCGGCTTTTATGACAGCCGCAAAGTTAGGAGAAACAGTAGGTGTGTCCGAAAGCACGGTTGTTCGTTTTGCAACTGAAATAGGATACGACGGTTATCCCAAGCTTCAAAAGGCTATGCAGGAAATGATAAGGGATAAGCTTACCTCTGTTCAGAGAATTGAGGTTACATCTTCAAGAATAGGAGAAGAAGGTGTTTTAACCAGTATTCTCAATCAGGATATTGACAAAATCAGAAGAACAATTGAAGAAACCGACCACAAGGATTTTGAAAATGCAGTTAATTCAATTGTAAAAGCGAAAAGAATTTATATTTTCGGCGTCCGTTCAACAGCATCGCTTGCTCAGTTTTTAGGCTATTATCTGGGACTTATGTTTGATAATGTAAGAATAATTACTACTACAAGCCATAACCAGACCTATGAGCAAATGTTCAGAATTTCGGAAGACGATGTGTTTATAGGTATCAGCTTTCCGAGGTATAGCAGTATGGCTGTGGACGCAATGCATTTTGCCCGTGAAAGAGGAGCCGACGTTGTAGCTATAACGGACAGTATGATTTCTCCCCTTGTGGCAAATGCCGATTATGTGCTTATTGCAAGAAGCGATATGGCGTCTATTGTGGATTCTCTTGTTGCACCGCTCAGCCTTATTAACGCATTGATTGTTGCGGCAGTACTTAAAAGAAAAGACGAGGTTGTGGAGACCTTTCAAAAGCTGGAAGAGGTCTGGAACAGTCAGGAAATTTATGCAAACCGTCCCGACGTAATGAAAAAAGAGCTTGAAATAAACAGTACGGAAGTCAGTGATTCAGAGAATAACTCAGAAATTAATAATGCAGATGAAAAATAAGGTAGTTGTAATCGGAGCAGGCGCCGCAGGACTTATGGCGGCAGGTGTGTCGGCTTCTTTGGGGGCAGATACGCTTTTGATTGAAAAAAATCCCAGGGTAGGCAGAAAAATTGCAATAACGGGCAAGGGCAGGTGCAATATAACAAACGCCTGTGATGTGCAGACCTTTATTCAGAATGTACCTGTAAACGGAAAATTCTTATACAGTGCATTAAATAACTTTACACCCTTTGATACAATAGAATTTTTTGAAAACCAAGGACTTGCTACAAAAACCGAAAGGGGAAACAGAGTTTTTCCTGCATCTGATAAAGCACTTGACGTTGTGGATACAATGCGTAATTTTGCAGTAAAATCAGGTGCAAAAATCGTGACTGATACTGCGTCTGCGTTGATTGTAAAAGACGGCGAAATCAAAGGCGTAAAAGCCTTGAAAAACACATATTCCTGTGAAAGCGCTGTTGTTTGCTGCGGAGGCTTAAGCTATCCTCTCACAGGCTCAACAGGTGACGGCTATGTGCTTGCCAAGCAGGCAGGACATACAATTACTCCCCTTAAGCCATCGCTTGTACCTGTTGAAAGCAGTGATAAATGCTGTAAGGATATGCAGGGCTTATCGCTTAAAAACATTTCCCTGAAAATTGTTGACGATAATTCCGGAAAAATGCTTTACAGCGATTTCGGTGAATTGCTGTTTACCCATTTCGGCCTGTCAGGACCCACAATACTCAGCGCAAGCTCTCACATAAAAAGCATTGAAAATCTTAAAGTAAAGGCTGTAATTGATTTAAAGCCGGCTCTTACTTACGAACAGCTTGACGCAAGAATTTTAAGAGATTTTTCAGAGAATATAAACAAAGCAGTATCAAACTCACTTTCAAAATTATTGCCGAGAAAAATGATTAATACAGTGCTTTTGCGCTGGGGTATTCCCTTTGAGAAAAAATGCAATTCTGTTACAAGGGAAGAACGTGCAGAGCTTGTAAAAGTCCTAAAGGAATTTAAAATAGAAATCAGCGGTTTGCGTCCTGTTGAGGAGGCGATTGTTACCTCGGGCGGAGTTAAAACCTCCGAAATAAATCCAAAAACAATGGAGAGCAGGCTTTGCAAAGGCCTGTACTTTGCAGGCGAGGTAATCGACGTTGACGCATATACGGGAGGTTTTAATCTTCAGATAGCCTGGAGTACCGGAAGACTAAGCGGTGAACACGCCGCATACGGAAAGGAATAATGAAAATGTCCATAGCAATAGCAATCGACGGACCTGCCGGTGCAGGAAAATCCACAATAGCAAAATTAGCCGCAAAGGAGCTTAATTTTATTTATGTAGATACAGGTGCATTGTACCGTACGGTAGGTCTTGCGGCAACAAGAAACAATGTTGAGGCAAAGCCCTCAGAGGAGCTTGACGAGCTTCTTGATAAAATCAAGGTGGAGCTTGCCTTTAACGAAAATAACGAGCAGATTGTTCTGCTTGACGGTGAGGATGTTTCCGATTTAATAAGAACCCCTCAGGCGTCAATGACGGCTTCTGCAATTTCTGCAGTGCCTGCGGTGCGCGCTTATCTTCTTGATTTACAGCGTAATATTGCAAAAACTAACAATGTTATTATGGACGGAAGAGATATAGGAACAGTTGTTTTGCCTGATGCAAAAATAAAAATCTTCCTCTCTGCCGACCCTGAGGACAGAGCAAAACGCCGTTATGACGAGCTTGTGGAAAAGGGTATGGATGTTAAATACGAGGATATTCTTGAAGATGTAAAAACAAGGGATTATAACGATTCTCACCGTGAAATTGCTCCGTTAAAGCCTGCCGAGGACAGTATTTTTGTTAATACAACAGGCAACACCTTAGAGCAGTCCGTTGAGCTGCTGATAAAAATTATGAAGGAGAATATGTAATGGGACAGTCAAAGGCTCTTTATGCAGTGGGCAGAGTTGTCTGCACTCCGATTTTTAAGGCGCTTTACCGATATAAGGTTATAAATAAAAACGCTATTCCCGATGACGGAAAGGGCTATCTTATAGCCTGCAATCATTTATCCTATTCCGACCCGGTGCTTATAGGACTTTCACAAAAGAGAAGTGCCTTTTTTATGGCAAAATCCGAGCTTTTCAAGAATAAATTTTTTTCTTGGCTTATCAGGTCTTTAGGTGCGTTTCCCGTTGAAAGAGGCGCAGGGGACGGCAAGGCAATTAACACAGGCGAACAGCTTTTAAAAGACGGAAATCTTGTAACGATTTTTATTGAGGGCGGACGTTCAAAAACAGGCGAGCTTATGCGTCCGCGAAGCGGAGCGGCACTTGTAGCGCTCCAAACGGGAATACCCATTGTGCCGGCCTGCATAACGATTGTGGGCAATCCGAAGCATACCTTTGCAAAAAGAGTAATTCATTTCGGTTCACCCATGACTGTTGAGGATTTAGGCTTATCCACAGGCGACAGAAAAGAGCTGAAATACGCAAGTGAAAAAATTATGAGTAAAATAAGAGAATTCAGGGAGCAGGATTTAAGTGAATATAAACGTAGCTGAGTCTGCCGGATTTTGTTTTGGAGTAAACCGTGCTGTTAATATGGTTTATTCCCTGATAAACGATAACAAAAAGGTTTGTACCTTCGGCCCCATAATACATAATATGGAAATGGTCCGTGAGCTTGAGGAAAAGGGCTGCGTTGCTGTTGATTCCGTTGAAGACGTGCCGCAGGACGCAACTCTTGTAATAAGAAGTCACGGAGTTCCGCTTGAGATTATGAATGAAATAAACCGGTCCGGTATAGCCTGCGAGGACGCAACCTGTCCCTTTGTTAAGAAAATTCATAATATCGTTAATCAGGAAAGCGGCGAGGGCAGAACTGTTTTTGTTGCCGGCAATAAAAATCATCCTGAGGTTCAGGGAATTGTAAGTCATTGCAGCGGAGAGATTTATACTTTCAATAACAATGATGAATTGCTTGAAATTGCGAATAATATTCTTTTAGAGAAAAATAGACCAATTTCAGTGGTTGCTCAGACAACTTTTGATACAAAAGAATGGAAAAAATGTTTAAAAACCGTTAAAAAGGTCTATACAAATTCAAAAATTTTTGATACAATATGTAATGCTACGTCAGTTCGTCAGAATGAAGCACAACAGATTGCAGAAAAATCTGACCTGATGATTGTAATAGGCGACAGACATTCTTCAAATACAGGAAAGCTTTTTGATATTTGCAAACGCAAATGTGATAAAACTTTTCTTATTGAAACAGCACAAGAGCTTGATATGAATGTTTTGCGCAATGCTGATTCAATTGGCGTAACAGCCGGTGCGTCAACGCCGGCAAGGATAATAAAGGAGGTACTGGATAAAATGAGTGAAGAAACAAAATCCAGCGTAACAAACGAAAACGAAGAATCTTTTGAGGCTCTTCTTGAAGAAAGCCTTAAAAACTTAAATACAAATGAGAGGGTAAAAGGCACAGTTGTCAGCATTGATCCAACAGCGGTTTATGTAGATGTGGGCAGAAAGCAAACAGGCTTTATTCCGGCAGACGAGCTTTCAAACGACCCAACCGTAAATCCCGAAGATGTTGTAAAAGTCGGCGATGAGTTGGAACTTTTAATTATGAAAACCAATGACCAGGAAGGTACTATTATGCTTTCAAAGCGCCGTGTTGACGCTCAGAAGGGCTGGGAAGAGCTTGAAGAAAAAGCAGAGTCCAAGGAAGTACTTACCGGCAAAGTAACTGCTGTTGTAAAAGGCGGCTTATCATTAGTTTACAACAACGTAAGAATTTTTGTTCCTGCTTCACAGGCTACCGTCAGCAGAAACGACAGCCTTGAAGATTTAGTAGGAAAAGAAGTACAGTTCAGACTTATCGAGGTTTCACAGCGCGGCAGAAGAAGACAGGCTGTTGCATCAATCCGTTCAGTACTTATGGACGAAATCAACAAGAAACGTGACGAGTTCTGGCAGAATGTTGAAATCGGCAAGGAATACACAGGCGTTGTACGTTCAATCGAAAACTACGGTGCATTTGTTGATTTAGGCGGAGTTTCCGGAATGATTCACATTTCAGAGCTTTCATGGCAGCGTGTTAAGCATCCCAGCGAGGTTGTAAAGGTTGGGGACGAAGTTAAGGTTTACATTAAGGACATTAACGAAGAAACCCACAAGATTTCTCTGGGCTACAAAGATCCCGACGCTAATCCTTGGGAAATTTTAAAGAGAGATTTCCCTGTTGATACAGTTGTAAAGGCTAAAATCGTAGGCATTACAGATTTCGGTGCTTTTGCAAACATTATCCCCGGTGTTGACGGTCTTATCCATATTTCTCAGATTGCCAACAAGAGAATTGACAAGCCTTCCGATATTCTTAAGGTCGGTGAAGAGGTTGAGGCTAAAATCACAGCCATTGACTTTGAGAAAAAGCGTGTAAGTCTTTCAATGCGTGCTTTACTCCCACAGGAAGAAGCTAAAAAGGAAGATAAGGAAGAGGTAGTTGCCTCTGTTGAACCTGAAGAAACAAAAGCAGAGGAAGCACCTGCTGAAGAAACAACTGCAGAATAATTTTTGAATTATCGGGCATCCTCTTTTGGGGATGCCTTTTGTTTTTATCTGAATAAATACTGAAATCTGACTAAACGCTTTAACATTTGTATAAAGCTTTTAATCAGAAATCAGTGTAACAAAGTACGGTGATTGTTATGTATGAAAATATAAAAGCCGAAAGCCGACAGGTTTTTGCCGAGCTTATTGAAAAAGCAAAGCTTAATAAGGGCGATTTGCTTGTAATCGGCTGTTCAACAAGTGAAATTTTAGGTGATAAAATCGGCACAAATTCTCATATTGACGCAGCAAAAGCCTTGTTTGAAGGCTT
>CAMFFI010000078.1 GCA_945949625.1 uncultured bacterium
CATTTGAACAGTTTGCAGAAAAGCTTAACGGTGCCGAAAACCTTAAGCTTGGCAACCTTGCCGACGGAAAGTACGTTGACAAAAACAAGTATGAAGATTTATCAAAACAGCTTGAGGCGGCAAACAAAAATCTTGCCGACTATGACCCCGAATGGAAGTCAAAGCTTGAGCAGGCACAGGCTGACGGCGAGAAGAAGCTCAACGACTACAAGTTTAACCAGTCGGTTGAAAAGGCAATCGCCGATTCCGCGGCAGCAGATGTTGTTTCCGTCAAGGCAAACCTTGATATGTCAACAGTTGTCCCGGGCGAGGACGGCGCAATCTCGGGACTTTCGGAACAGCTTGAAAACCTCAAGACAGCAAAGCCATTCTTGTTCAAGTCCGAAGAACCCGAACCGAAGCTTAATCTCGGCGGATCAACACCCGGAGCAATAAAAAATGCTCTATCAGGCGGCATTAAAAATGCTGTTCACGAATTTTACAAAAATTAAGGAGGACAAACAATATGCCTATTACATTAGAAGAAGCAAGCGTTGGCAGAGCTGACAAAGTTTCGCAGGAGGTTATCGACACTCTGCGCCGTGGCTCTATGTTCATGGACAATCTCATTTTTGACGATGCTGTTTCACCCGGTACCGGTGGCAGTACACTTACTTACGGCTATGTTCAGCTTCAGACGCCGTCAACGGCTGCAGGCAGAGCTATAAACTCTGAATATACCGCAAACGAAGCAAAGAAGGTTAAAAAGACAGCTGACCTTAAAATCTTCGGCGGTGCCGCAGAAGTTGACCGTGTTATTCAGCAGGCAAGCGAAGCTGAAATCAGTTTCCAGCTTGAACAGAAAACCGTTGCTACAAAGAACTATTTTCAATATACCTGTATTAATGGTTCAAAAACAGATAAGGCTGTCGATTTTGATGGTCTTACCACTATGCTCAAGGGTACGAGCACCGAATATAATACCGGATCTGATAAGGTTATTCTTGACCTTTCAACAAGTGCAAATCTTGACACGAATTATAAGTCAATGCTTGATATGCTCAACGAGTTCCTTTCCGGCATTGACGGTAAGCCTGCGATGTTTCTCGGTAACAGCAAGGTTATTGCAAAGCTAAAGAGCGTTGCTTACCGTGCCGGTTACCTTACCAAGACTGAAGATGCCTTTGGTAAAACGGCACAGGGCTATGACGATATCGTATTCTACGATATGGGTAATTACTATGACGGTAAATCAACAACTCCTTGTGTTCCGATTTATCAGACAGGCAGCGGTTCATCGATTGTAACAGGTCTTACCGACCTTTACGCTGTACAGCTTGGTCTGAATGCGTTTCATGGTGCATCAATTTCCGGCTCATCCATCATTAACGCCTATTTACCTGATCTTAAAGCTCCCGGTGCTGTTAAGAAGGCGGAAGTTGAAATGGTTGCAGCAGTTGTGCTTAAGAACACTACAAAATGCGGTGTATTCCGAAACATCAAGGTACAGTGATTTCAATTATGTGGGCAGATTTTAATTATTATGTTGATTCTTGGGCAGGAAATCTAATTCCTGCCCGTGAATTTGACAACTATGCGATAAAGGCACAGCGTTTAGTTAACTATATCACACAGGGCAGAGCAGAAGAGAATGTCACCGACAAGGTTAAAAATGCTGTTTGCGCGGGAGCTGAGGCTGCATATGAATATAGAGAATCAGTCAAAAACGTACCGCAGGGAATTAAATCTGAAAGCACTGACGGTCATAGCGTTACATATGCCGATTTAAACTATGCATCTAAATGCGAGCAGGAAGACAAGGCTATATATAACGCTGTCATTCGTGAGCTGAGCGGTACAGATTTACTGTACAGAGGAGCGGATTACAGTGCTTACTAACGGTGCAAATATTACTATTTTCAATAAAAAACAGGTTGGTCGAAATGAGCTGTTGAGGAAAACCTGTTTACGGGACGTTAATCTTCACGGAACGGCTAAGGTTCAGGTTGGCGAAAAAGGATTGATTTCTGCTGATGAATTTATTATACGTATTCATCCCGATTCGTGGTCAGAGGATAAAGAATTCATTGACGGCAACGATTGGAAGACAAGGGATATTAATGAACTGTACAATGTTTTCACCGTTCAGAAGGGCGATTATATTGTTATAGGCTTAGTTGAGGCTGAAATAAACAGTTTAGCTGATCTTATTCAACGGTATGACGTTCTTACCGTTATAAGTGTTACCAATAATATGTCGTCATCACCGTACAGCCGTCACTTAAAGGTTGTGTGCAAATAATGAACATTAAAACATCATTTAAAAGCGATTTAAGTATGCTTAAAAAGCGAAATCTGGAAACGGGCGGAGCTGTTCAGAAAATCGTTGACAGCGAGGTTTTGAGACGATCAGACCCCTATGTGCCGTTTAAATCCGGTGCATTGAAAAAAAGCGGAATTTTGGGGACAAAAATCGGTTCGGGACTGGTTGTTTACAATTCCCCATATGCAAAAAGGCAATTTTACAACAATGCCGGTAAAGGAAAACAAGGAACAGCTTCCGGCGGATTAAGAGGAAAAAAATGGTTTCCTCGTATGATGGCAGACCACAAGAACGATATCATCAGAACAGCGGCAGATGCCGCAGGAGGAAGATATGAAAAATAGCACAGTTATAAATTCTTTGTTTGAATGGTTTAACAATTGTGAGATTCTTAAGCCCGAAAATCCTCTAAATGTAGAATTCTTAGGCGAGGATGCAGAGCAGTACAGCATTGAAGTTGTTCCCTGCCAACCTATTATAAAAAAATATGCAAACGGAACGGCGAAATGTCAGTATCTTTTCATTTTTGCCAGCAGGAACTATTACGGCTCTGATAATCAAATTAATATTTCAAACTTGGAATTTTATGAACAATTAGAGGATTGGATTGAACATCAGAACATTGTTAAGAACCTGCCTAAGCTTCCCGACGGCTGTATTCCGCAGTCGGTTGAAGTACTAAGCAGCGGATACAATATGGATAACGATACACAAACTGCAAGATATCAAATACAGTGCAGACTTAAATATATCAAGGAGGTTTAGCTCATGGAAAAAATAAGACAGAGAAGAATGCAGGCTAACTATCTAGATGTTGGCACAGAAGAAACACCAAATTTTGCACTGCTTGGAACAGGCGCAAAAACTCTTGATGAAAATCCTTCTGCTCAGACAAAATCCAAAAAATATGTTTGCGACAAAGGTACTACAAAAAATATTTCCGGCTATGACTGGTCAACAGCATTTGACATTGACCAGATCAGAGAACAGGCGGCAATTAATTACATTGTGAATATCGGCGAAAAACAGCTTGTCGGCGAGGATGCAGAAACCGATTATGTAATTGTTGATCTTGACCAGAAGATTGAGAGCAAAGACAACACCTACCATGCGCGAAAAATCAGAGTTGCGATTGAGGTTGCAAGCTTTACTAATGATGACGGTGATATGGGCTGCACCGGAAATCTGCTGGCAAAGGGCGATCCTGTTGAGGGCGAATTTAATGTAACAGAAAAAAATTTTACAGCAGCTGAATCTGCTGCATAATGCATAACGGAGGCTTTTAATGATAATTAATAATGTTCAGCTCCCCGACTTAGATGTCGGGGACGCTGATGTAATGGAAATGTATGAATCAAAAATTAATGAAGTACACGAAAAAACGTCTGCAATTAATGTTAAAAACAAAACACAATCACAGGTTATCAGAGAACAGTGTCATATAATTTTTGAGTTTTTCAACGATATGTTCGGAGAAGGAACTGACAGAAAGGTTTTTGGCGATAAAACCAATGTTTTAATATGCTATGAAGCATATATTGAACTTGTTAATAAGGTAAACAAAGCAAAGTCTGGTTTAAGTGAAAAACTCAGCAGCAAAATTGTAAAACCGCAAAACCGGCAGCAACGCAGACATAATCAGAAGTACAGCAAGAAAAAACAGCAGTACAATAAACCAAAATTAGTTCAGGGTGATGAATGATTTGTATAACAAGCCGCCGAAAGCATTAACAATAAGCGGCAAAAAATACAGAATATATACAGATTATCGCGTTTGGATGAATTTTGAAGAAAAGCTGATTAAATCTGATAACATATCGTTCTTGGATATTATTTCATTAATTTTTGTTTCTGAACTGCCTCCGGTTGATCTGTATGAAGAAGCTGTTGAACAGATACTGTGGTTTTATCGTTGCGGTCAATCAGCGGTGAACGACAGCAACGGGAACAGTGGCAAACAGATATTTGACTATGATTTTGACGCAGGATATATTTTTGCTGCGTTTTTGCAGCAATACAAGATTGACATAGGCGAAATTGATATTCATTGGTGGAAATTCAGAGCATTGTTTTTAGCTTTGCCCGAAGACACGGAATTTGTAAAAATTATGGGATATCGCAGTATTAGCATATCGTCAAAAATGACTGCTGAGGAAAAAGCGTTTTATACCAAAATGAAAAAACTGTATGCAATACCTCTGCCAAGGGATGTGCAAGATAAATACAATGCTATTGAAGAGGCACTGCTTGAAGGAAAACCTATTGACGGATTGCTGTAAATTTTGGTATAATTTTCTTGAGGTGGTTTTTATGAAAAAGATTTTATCTTTACTTTTATTAGTTGTGACGATTTTTTGCTTTACATCCTGCGGAACAAAAGCGGTAGACACAACCGGTATCAGTTTAGAAGAATTTAATCAAATAAAAATGGGAATGAAGCTTGAAGATGTAAAAGAAATTATTGGTGGCGATGGAACTAAAATTTCCGAGAGTGAAAGTGACACAGATGAATATATTGAACATCTGTGTACATACAAATTTAACGGAGAACAAGGCGGTTATGCTGAAATAAAATTTTCTCTTATTTCATACAAAGATATTTTGAAAATGAAATTCAATGACTATGAAGTTATTGAAAAGAACCAATATGATTTATCATAGGAGAATTAATTGAAAATAAAAAAGAAAGTTAAATGTCCTTTCTGCGGATATGAAATGCCCATATACTTTGGCGACAAGTCAGAGTGTAGGGGCATTTTTGTTAGATGTAAGGGACGAAATTGTAAAAAGGAATTTGAAATTAAAATAAACAACAAAGTCAAGTAGAGCCATTATGAGCCGATGACTTATCCTTTAGGAGGTGAGGTCATGGCATATGATGGCTCTATTAAAATTGATACAAAAATAGATACAGGCGGCTTTAGCGTCGGTATTGAAAAGCTTAAGAGAATAGCAAAAACAGGCTGTGCAGCGGTCGGAACGTCACTTGCGACTATTACTGCAGGAATCACAGCAGCAGCTACGGCTTCGGCAAAGGTTGGTTCAGCGTTTGAGGCGGCTATGTCAAAGGTTTCCGCGATATCCGGTGCAACAGGAAAAGATTTAGAAGTCCTTAAAGACAAAGCAAAGGAAATGGGCGCAAAAACAAAGTTTTCCGCTTCTGAATCTGCCGAAGCATTGCAATATATGGCAATGGCTGGTTGGCAAACACAGGATATGCTCGGCGGTATTGACGGTATAATGAACCTTGCCGCTGCAGACGGTCTTGACCTTGCCACTACGTCTGATATTGTAACGGACGCGATTACAGCTTTCGGTCTTAAGGCTTCAGACTCTTCTCATTTTGCAGATGTACTCGCAAAAGCCAGCTCATCAGCGAATACTAACGTATCAATGCTTGGAGAATCGTTCAAATACGTTGCTCCTCTCGCCGGAACTATGGGCTATTCCGTTGAAGATGTTTCCCTTGCCCTCGGACTTATGGCAAACGCGTCAGTAAAAGGCAGTATGGCTGGTACAAGCCTTAAAACTGCTTTATCTAATCTTGCTTCAC
>CAMFFI010000079.1 GCA_945949625.1 uncultured bacterium
ATAAGAAAACCGCTCCCAAAGGGGCGGTATAATTATTAAGTTTGGTTCTGATTTGTGCCGAGCTTTGCAAAAAACGGCTGTTTTTGTGAAGTTGGTTAAATTGATATGTTCCCGGACATTAAATCCGGTAACAGTGCATCTCTCATTTCTGCTAAATAGCGATTTTCTTCGTTATTAAGATACATTATATGTTGCTTCCAAATCGACATTATTGAAACCAATATGCTTGAAACAGCGTCCGAGCTGTTATTTTTAAAAGTAAATTCATTTTTGTTTTTTGTGAACTGAACGTAATCCGTCTTTTTTAACTTTTCTCCGGTTAATTTGAAAAGCAAGTCATTAAAATTTTTATCATTCTGCTCACGACTATACAATTCGGTGTCAAATCCAAATCTTTTTGCGAGCGTTTCATTGATAACTAATTTACAACAATTCTGCTCGTTTCTTACACGGTTAATGTCACTTAAAATATCGCCGTATGACCTGTGGCTCGGCATTTTATATACAAATTCTATAAATATGCTTGGAGCAAGTTTGTATCCGCTTGATTTTATATCCTCAATACTTGCGCTTTTTGAAAATTCGGCTTGAGCTGTTCTTTGCTTAACCGCCGTAAGTGCTTTTTCAATCTGCTCATCACTGAAAGTTTTAACGCTCTTAGTATAAATTCTGTTTGTATGGCTTGCGCCGCCAAACTGTCCTTTCTGTGCTCTTGTTTCTTCGGTGTATGTGTTTCGCATATCAACAAACGCCGTCATAGTATCGGTTTTATCGTTTCTTATATGAAAGAGACAAGTGCCAATACTTGTTGCTTCAAACATTTCGCCGGGATTTATCACAACAGCATTTAGCTTATTAGCCTTTACGATTTGTTCGACAATACCAATTTCAGCGGTCGTTGACGGCGATAAGACGCCGCACGGAAGTATCAAGCAAGAGGATTTTGCGGTATTTAATGCAGTAAGTACAAAAGCATAGTTCGCATTACTTGAAGGAGGAGCTCCAAAATTGACATAACGTTCATCAAGTGCTATAAACGGCTCAGGTGTCCATTTTATATTATACGGCGGATTTGAGATACAGACATCGGTATGTATGCTTCTCGGCGGCTTAACTTCTTCGATATTTGAATATTTTTTTGTCGGAGTAAGTTTATACGCTTTCATTTTTTCACCTTTTATAACATCACCGTGAATTACAACAGCAGACATATTCCGCATAGCAAGATTACAAAGAAGAAAAGGTATTACTCTCTCGTCAAATTCTTCGCAAACAAATTGACATTTTGAATTGAGTTGCCATGCCTGAATCGTCAGTGCTCCCGAACCTGCGCACATATCATAGCAACTTTTCGCATTTTCAACACCTGCTATTTTTACACACATACGAGCAAGAGTTTTTGGCGTGTAGTCCTGCATTTTCTCTTTTCTGTCTGCCATATAGTACTGAAATATCGGCTGAAGATTATCAGTTGATAAATCTGGAAAATTGCTTATCCACTCGTCAAAAAAATCATTTTTGCATGAAAAAAGCACCTGCAATAATTTTTGCGGTGCCTCAATGACATTTTCAATTTTTAAAAGCTCTTTAAAGACCGAGCAAAGTTCTGTAAGTTCCATTATTACCTCTTTCATGCAAGTTAAAATCAAGTGCAATCAATTGCACACGGGTATAAGAAAACCGCCTAATCAGTTAGACGGTCAATCATTATTCTTTTTCTTAGGCTCAAAACCTATGCCGTTATTGCATTCTTTAAGTAATTTCAAGTTCTTTTCCATATGCTCATAAGGAACTCCTTCAGGAAAAGCAAGACAAAGAGTATGCCCTTTCTTAAAACCAAGCCTGTTTTTGCAATTGTCACAATCTCCTAATCTTATCATCTCTAAAATGCTCCTTAATTTCGCATTTGGTTTCAAATTCTGAACGACTTAATATCCGCTTCTTTAATAAACTCAGATTCGCCGTTATCAAGCAGGAAATCCAAAAAATCATCACATTCTGAATCATCGTTTTCCGGATCAACAGGCAACGAAAGAATACATCTGCCAAAGCCGCTTATAGTTCTGCCATCGGTCAGCGCCACTGTAGCATTAAATCCGAGCAATCTGTCTATTTTCCTTATTGGAAGTTCAGGAATTTCAAATGGAATTCTACTCATCTTCTTTTCTCCTTTCAGTTACAGGAAAAATATGTGTGCCTTTTTTTGAATACACAAAGCATAAACGTTTGGACGGAACGTAGCTGTTAAGATTTCTTTCAAATGTTTCACCCATTGGCTTTGAGGTGCTGACATACTCCAGTGGATAAGGATTCCCTTTTCTGTAATAAATCTTACCATGACCGGAGAGTGTATCAACCAGTTCCTGCTCGTTTACGCCATTATAAATAAAGCTATTAGGATTGTTACCTTTTTCAATGTTTTTTCGTGATTCTTCAATCCAACGCTTATGTCCTTCACGATGTTCATTTTGTTTAGATTCTTTTATCTTTTTATTGCAATCTTCTATTTTTATTATATCCTTTTCGGCAGATTTGTCAATATGCAATCCCCGAAAGTTTCCAAGATTACGCTGCTCTATCTTTTCCGCCTCGGCTTCGGAAAGCACGGTGGGAGAAAAATCGGCTTCGGCATTTGGAATTTCTTCCCACGTCTTTGAGCGGGTGCCGTCTGAATTAAACTTGCCGCGCATTGTCTGACCGTCATAGATAATTGTACAATTGCAGTTGTCATGCCTGCGAAAAATACCATCAGGCTGTTCTCCGAATTTATACTTTCCTGCAACGTCAGCACACCACTTGCAGCAGCTTCTTCCCTCTCGGACAATATAGCAATTAAAACCTGCGTCATTACGAAATTGTGCATTCTTTTTGATGTAACTGTCGTGGAACGACTTTGTAATGGTCTCGCTCCCTGCCCTTGCCCTGCGCCTGATAACATCAGAGTCAACCGTCAGATCCACAAGGGAACGCGAAAAACTCTCAACACGTTCTTTGGGGAAAGAAGCCTGCTGGGGATTGATATGTACTCCTGCGTCTGAGTCGATCATCTCCTGAACTCTCGCGCATACGTCATTGATCTCATTATAGCTGTCTTTTAGAAGCTGCTGTGTTATTGCTTCCTTGTCGGTAATGCTTTCGATACTTTTTGACAATTCTTTCCCGATTGTTTGCGAAAGTATCTGAGAGTATCGTGAAGTATCAATAAAATTTGCCCTGCCGGAGTTTATCCGTTTTACAATCGTGCGGAACTCCGGATCTGTAGCAAGCTTATCGTCGATTGTTTTCCTGAGCTGCTCATAATCCATTGCTTTCTCCTTTGATCCCGGTCATTCGGTAAATACTTCTGCTACCGATATATCCCTCAACAGCACCGTTGATTTTTGCAACTGCATCACCAAGTGCGCCGAGTGCAGCGGCATCCGGCTCAAATATCGGAGACCACGCCGTTTTTGTGCCTGCAAAAGCACGCCTGTCATAGCTTTTCTTATCACGAACACAAGCAGCAAGATAACCGGCGTTGAGGAATCCGACCCCGAATGTCCGTTGTGCCTTCCGGCAGGCAAGTCTGAGCTGCTCGTGACTCGCTCTGATCGCGTCAAAGCTCGCGGGGTTGCCGCTTGTAAAACCGAGATCGTCAAGTGTTAATCCCGTTTCTCCTGCGAACATAGAGGCAAGCATTCTCATGTGTTCCATATGCGGAGTCATACTCTGCTGAGAAAACTGCCCAAGCTCTGGAACATCTCCGTCCTCGTCTTTCGTAAAATTCAAAAACGAACTAAAAGAAGCGGCTTTGTTGTTAAAATCCGCGTCCTGCGAAAGTCCAACAACATACTTCTGCGGTATACTGTAGAATTCGGCACCGACTTCCGAGCGGAGCATTGTGCGCATTGCGCTTTCAACGATTGCCATGCAGGCACGAGAAATACGCGAATGCCCAAACGGGCGCTTGGCGTCGGGTCTGTTTATGACAGGTACAAGCAGCGGATAGGGCGCATCATGCTCTAAGACATCTGCCAGTTTTCCGTTTTCATACACTTGTGTTTCGTGGGGCAAGAAATATGCTTCTCTCACAGCGTTGCCGTATTCATCAGATTCAAGCACAGCGTAACCCTCGGCAAGCATATTCGTTGTCGGATCAATGATACCTGTTGCATTCCTGCCATCAATGCACTCGATAGCCGGATATCCATCGGCACGGTCTATGTGTAAGAAGCTGCACGAAGTTATCAGCGCTGAAAGAATTGCGTTATCCATAAGGACATCGTCATTGTTGAGCGTATAGATCTCCCCTATTCGGAAATCATCATTATCGAAGCCGTCATATTGAAGCCTGTCCGCCATACTGTCAACAGCCTTTGAACACCAGCCGAGGGAGAGTGCGATACTTCTGAACTCGGGCGGGATCAATGCAGTTATTTGCTTCTTTTTCTGCTTCATTTCATAAAAATCATACCGGCGTTTACATCGGGTGTACTTTCTCCCGAGTTTACTTCTCAGGTATTCCATTCCGTATAATTTCAATATAATCCCACCTCTTTTTTATACCTTGCGCAGATTTATTCGCAGTGACCTGCTGAACGCCTTAGCCGCCCTTATAAGGGGGCACTCCCCCCATGTAACAGAAACGCCTGCAATTACTTGCAGACGCTTCCGAAGGAGTAAACAAAAACCAAATCAAACTATCTTGTGTTATTTTTCTATGATATCAGTATAACGCATTTCAAGGGGCAAAACAAGGCAAAAAGGTGCAAAGTTTTTCGATTGCCTTGCTTTGTTTATTTTTTATAGTCCTCACACTATAGTTCATTAGCTCTGCCGTCTGTTCAATCGTGTGAAACAACAGATACCTGTGTATCAATACTGTTTCAAGATCATCGTCATGAAGCTGCGCGATAGCACATGAAACTTCGTTTGCAATTTTCATCAGCTCACGAATGTTTCTCAGAAGTTCAAGTTCAGATTCTGCAATCATCATAAGGGCTTCCTCTGTGCTGTTTTTTGAGCCGTCGCTTTTGCCCTTATCATTACACTCATAGCAAACCGAAACGCTTGTAGCTTGCTCTCTGCGCTTCTCTACGAGCATTTCAAGCGCCTTGACTTTCTTATCAGCGTAGAAAGCACGATTCAGCCAAGCCTTTACTTCAAGCTCTTTCATCTCTCCCATATCCACACCTCGACTTTGTAGATGTTTTCGTTTAATCCGTGAAACCGCCTGCCTCATGTTCTTCTGTTATCAGGTCGAGAATATCAGATTTTGGAACATAAATTGCATCAGCCATTTGTATCACCTTCCTTTCGATTTATAATGGCATTAATTACCATTTCTGCGTCCCTATACTCAGAATTATTTACGCATATAGCTTTATTATTTCGGCAGCAAAAGTCGTCGTAATATATACACTTCTTGCATAATTCCTTATCATTCATTTTTCGCACCTTCCTTTTGATTTATTATAGCGTTATACGTCTTTACAGGGTGTTCCTGTACCCACTTGTCAATGATTTCGTCGGCGTTGTCGGGTAGTGAATCTGGCAGGCACGATTTATCCTTCCTACATAACGGACAATCAGCAGTGCAACACTCCTGCGTTTCGCACATTCTCTTTAAATCCATGATACTTGCCATTTTTAACCTTCCTCCTTAATTCTCTGTAGCTGACGGTTCAACTTTGCGTCAATTATCTTGTCTATGTCCTCAGAGCCAAGAAGTAAGCGGAGCTGACGAGCCATTATAAGCACATCAGCAACCTCCTCCTTGACATTTTCGTAGGCGTTGCCACCACTACGTCTGAGTTTGTTTAAAGCCACCATAAACTCAGCAGCTTCCTCGC
>CAMFFI010000080.1 GCA_945949625.1 uncultured bacterium
CACCAGAACAAGCGCCGCAAAGCCCCATAATACAGTCAGAGGAATACACACATAGCCCTTAATGTTAAGCGGAAGCTTTGAATAATCCCACATTTTAAAACGAAAGCACTTATCCATAATTAAGCCTATTAAAAACTTAAGTATGCCCAGCAATAGAATTGAACCGAATAAAACTATCAGCGGATAATCTGAAAGACGGGAAAATACAAGGTCTATCAGAATTGCGGCAAATCCGTACATAGGTGAAAAGGGACTTGTTAAAAATCCGCAGTTTGCAAATTTTCTTTCGGTAATGAGATAATAAACCTCTTCAACACACCAACCCAGAAACGAAAAAACGATAAATTCCCATAAATAATTAATCATAAAACACCCTCAAAACATTGAATAACTCAATTTATATACTGAATATTATATATTTTTATTTGTCAAAAATCAATGAATATAACTACTGTTTTAGTATATTCACTTAAAGGAAATAATATAATACCAAACCTTTCCGCTTATTACGCAGAAAGATTGCGTCTGTATGAATTGTTAGATTTGTCCTTTTGCATTTATATCTGACAAAAACTGCGTAACATTAATGCAAGATAATTATTACAAAAGACGTTCCGAGTTTCTTCGGAACGTCTTTATAAAATTATAACTTAACCGATAAATCACTTCAGAGCGTCAATTAAAGCCTGAGTTTTATCTGTCTTTTCCCAAGCAACATCTAAATCCTCTCTGCCCATATGACCGTAAGATGCAAGAGGAAGATACTTTGTTTCTGTAAGCTTAAGCTCATTTATAATTGAATGTGGGCGGCAGTCAAATACTTTGTTTACAGCGTTTGCAAGCTGTTCGTTTGTGTATTTTGAATTTTCAGCCTGAACCATAATTGAAACAGGCTTTGCTACGCCGATTGCATATGCAAGCTGTACCTGACATTTGTCTGCAAGACCTGCGGCAACAATATTTTTGGCTATATATCTTGAGTAGTATGCGGCGCTTCTGTCAACCTTTGTAGGATCTTTTCCGGAGAAAGCTCCGCCGCCGTGGCAGGCATATCCGCCGTAGGTGTCAACAATGATTTTTCTGCCGGTAAGTCCCGAATCTCCAACCGGGCCGCCGATTACAAATCGTCCTGTGGGGTTAATGAAAACCTTTGTGTTTTCGTCAAAATAATCTTCGGGGATTACAGGCTTAATAACATTTTCAAGCAAGTCTTTCCTAATTTGCTCTAAAGTGATTTTTTCATCGTGCTGTGTTGAAATTACAACGGTATCAACTCTTACAGGCTTATTATCATCATCGTATTCAATGGTAACCTGTGTTTTTCCGTCAGGTCTTAAATAGGGGAGAGTACCGTTTTTTCTGACTTCTGCAAGCCTTTTTGCAAGCTTGTGAGCAAGAGAAACAGGCAGAGGCATAAGCTCCTTTGTTTCGTTGCAGGCATAGCCGAACATCATACCTTGGTCTCCTGCGCCTATTTGATTTTCAATGTCTGTTTCGCCGTCCTTCAGCTCATAAGACTGATTTACACCCATAGCAATATCAGGGGACTGTGCGTCAATTGAGGTTAAAACAGCACAGGTGTTGCCGTCAAAGCCACAGTCGGGATTGTCATATCCAATATCGTTTATGACCTTTCTTGCAATAGCCGGAATGTCAATGTAGCAGGTGGTTGAAATTTCGCCCATAACGTGAATCATACCTGTTGTGGCGGTAACCTCGCAGGCAACGTGAGCGTTTTTATCCTGTTCAAGAATTGCGTCAAGAACAGCGTCGGAAATTTGGTCGCATACCTTATCGGGATGTCCTTCTGTAACAGATTCTGATGTAAAGAAATGTTTCATTTTAAAGCTTCCTTTCCACTAAAATAACGCAAAAAAATACCGTTCCAAAAGAACGGTGTATCAGACACTCATCTTTCGGAAAATCCGCAGGATTTAGCACCTTGCAAAAAAAGCAGGTTGCCGGACGTCACAGGGCCTGTTCCCTCAGTCGCTCTTGATAAGCAGTATTTTATTGTTGTAAGGATAATTATACACTCATTAAAAAGTAATGTCAACAGGAAGAATAAAGAAATATGCTGAAAATTATCGCAATAACAGGAAAGCTTAATACTAGTCGAGTGCCTCGACACGCAATTCGTGCAGACAGATTGATATTGCAGAACCAATTTTGCCCGACCGTTTCGGAGCAGTTTTCAATAAAGTAAAAAGATGAGTGCCTCGACACGCAATTCGTGCAGACAGATTGATATTGCAGAACCAATTTTGCCCGACCGTTTCGGAGCAGTTTTCAATAAAGTAAAAAGATGAGTGCCTCGACACGCAATTCGTGCAGACAGGTTGATATTTCAGAACCAATTTTTCCCGACCGTTTCGGAGCAGTGTTCAATAAAGTAAAAAGAAAAGGCCGGAAAAGTCCGACCTTTAAATTATGCTATGTCTTCAATAGAGCAAGCTGTGCAGTCGCCTACAGAATGTTTAACTCTGTCTTCAACCTCAGCTCTTTTAGCGTTGTTAAAACGGTCAACAGTACCAACAAGGTAGCCTGTGATTCTTCTGATACGTTCAAAAGGAACAACGTCGTAATCGTATTTTACGTCAACATAATCGCCGTCAACAGTAAATTCCATACTTTTAATATATTTATCCTCGTTGTTCTCTTTAATTTGTTTAACGTAAGAGTCAATTTCAGCTTGCGGCAAAGTACCGCCTGTTACTTTAATCTGCATAATAAATACCTTCCTTTTTGTTAATGCTATATAATTGATTATTCATAATTTTTTTAGCACATATCTTGTGCTGTGATAATATAATAACACAATATATTGAAGGTTTCAAGTGACAGTTTCATAATTTTAATAACAAAGTTTTTACCTGTTTTTTGTTTGTAATATACAAAATAAATTCCGCAAATTGTCAGAATATGCTGAAAGCATAGTGTTTATGCCACCTTTACAATAAATTGTATGTTCAAAGATGTTAAACACTATATGTTGTGTTTTGTAATTATTTTGAAATAATTGAAAATAAAATTGAAAAGCTGAAGGCGGACAGTACTTTTACTGCTCGCCAAATTATAAATTCACATAGAAATCAGGACACTTTGTCAAACTGAGAATTATAAAGGTCGTAATAAAAGCCTTTTTTTGCTATAAGCTCTTCGTGAGAGCCCTGTTCGATTATATCTCCGTCTTTCATAACAAGAATCAAATCGGCGTTGCGAATTGTTGAAAGTCGGTGAGCAATAATAAAGCTTGTTCTGCCCTTCATCAGATTATCCATAGCCTCTTGAATTTTCAGTTCCGTTCTTGTATCAACAGACGAGGTTGCTTCGTCAAGAATAAGAATTTTAGGGTCGGCAAGGATAGTTCTTGCAATTGTCAAAAGCTGTTTCTGACCTTGTGATATATTGGAGGTGTCTTCATTTAAAACCATATTGTATCCGTCAGGCAGAGTTTTTACAAAATCGTGAACGTGAGCGGCTTTAGAGGCTTTAATTACCTCTTCTTCACTTGCGTCAAGCTTGCCGTATTTAAGGTTATCCATAATAGTTCCCGAAAACAGCCAGGTGTCCTGAAGTACCATTCCGAAAAGCTCTCGCAGTTCGCTTCTGTCAAAGTCCTTGATATTATAGTCGTCAACCTTGATTGAGCCGCTGTTTACATCGTAAAAACGCATTAACAGCTTAACCATTGTAGTTTTTCCGGCACCGGTGGGGCCTACAATTGCAATTTTCTGTCCCTGTTTTACACCGGCGCTGAAATCGTTGATGATAATTCGGTCTTCATTGTAGCCGAAATGCACATTTTCAAAGGTTACGTTTCCTTCAATGTCATCAATGGTTACATTGCGCTTTTTATTTGTGACTTTGTCGGTTAATTGTGCGTGATGCTCTGCCTTTTGCTCCTCTTCGTCCTCATCAAGAAAATCAAAAACTCTTTCAGAAGCAGCAGCCATTGACTGTATCATATTTGCAATCTGTGCAAGCTGCTGAATAGGCTGAGTAAACTGTCTGACATATTGCACAAAGGACTGAATGTCACCTACCTGAATACTTCCGTTAATTACAAGATATCCGCCTAATACGGCAATTGCAACATAACCGATGTTTCCGATAAACTGCATCATAGGCATCATAAGACCGGAAAAAAACTGAGATTTCCAGGCAGATGTATAAAGAGTGGAGTTGGCTTTTTCAAACTGGGCAATATTATCATTCTCACCGTTAAAAGCCTGAACTACCTGAATACCGCTGAAGGTTTCTTCAACCTGACCGTTTATATGACCAAGGTAGTCCTGCTGATTTTTAAAGTGACGCTGAGATTTTGAACCGATAATAGATACAATAAATATTGAAACAGGGAGAATCAGCAGAGCAATTATTGTCATTAACCAGTTAATCGAAAGCATCATAATCAATACGCCGATAATTGTGGTTATGGAAGTAATAAGTTGTGTGGCGCTTTGGTTAAGACCTGTTGTAAGAGTATCAACATCGTTTGTTACAATGGAAAGGACCTCGCCGTTTTGCTTTTTGTCAAAGTAATTCATTGGCAGACGGTTTATTTTCTGATTGATTTCCTTTCTCATTCTGTAACCGACTTTTTGAGCTATATTTGCCATAATAACGCCCTGTATAAAATTAAATAATGCAGAAGCAACGTACAGGGCAAGCAGCCACAGAAGAATGTTTGCAATAGCGGCAAAGTCAATTCCCGAGCCGCCTGAAAATTTGCTTACTATACCGTTAAATAATTCTGTTGTTGCGTTACCTAAAATTTTAGGTCCAACAATATTGAAAACGGTGCCGGCAACGGCAAATATCAAAACGAAAACAATAGCGATTTTATATCTTCCGATATATTTAAGCAGCTTAAGAATTGAACCTTTAAAGTCCTTTGCCTTTTCGACAGGAGCTGTTTTGCCGCCGTGACCTCCCGGATGTCTTTTTGGAGCTTTAACTGCCATTATTCCAATTCCTCCTTTGAAAGCTGAGATACAGCAATTTGACGGTAAACCTCACAGCTTTCCATAAGCTCCTTGTGAGAGCCTTTTCCTGCAATTTTACCGTCGTCAAGAACAATGATTTGCTCTGCGTTTAAAACGGTTGAAATTCTTTGAGCCACAATAATAACTGTGCTGTTTTCCGTATATTGTTTCAACGCTTTTCTCAAAGCTACGTCTGTTTTATAGTCAAGGGCGGAGAAGCTGTCGTCAAAAATATAAATTTCCGGATTTTTAGCTACTGCTCTTGCTATTGAAAGTCTTTGACGCTGACCGCCGGATACGTTTGTTCCGCCCTGAGCAATTTCGTTGTCATAATTTTGGTATTTTTCTTCAATGAAATCCTTAGCCTGTGCAATCTCAGCGGCTTTTTCAACCTGTTCACGGGACATACTTTCGTCGGAATATGCAATATTGCTTTCAATAGTGCCGCTGAACAGGAATCCCTTCTGAGGAACATAGCCTATTTTATCACGAAGACTGTTTATTGTTACTTTGTCAACATCGGCTCCGTCAACCTTGAGCTCACCCTGCGTTACATCGTAAAATCTGGGAATAAGATTAATAAGAGTTGATTTTCCCGAGCCGGTACTGCCTATAATTGCAGTAGTTTCACCGGGATTTGCGGTAAACGTAATATCCGACAAAACATTTTCCGACGCACCGGGATACTTGAAGGAAACATTTTTAAATTCAACAACGCCTTTTTTGCCGTCGTCAAAGCTTTGTATTTCACTTTCCTTTGGATTTGTTATACTTACTTCCGTGTTGAGAATTTCGGCAACACGGTTTACGGATACAATTGCACGGGGGAGCATAATGCTCAT
>CAMFFI010000081.1 GCA_945949625.1 uncultured bacterium
CAGGTTTCCGCAGATTTCCTCAGCCCAGCTGTACTGCGACATATACTCGCCGTGAAATTGCGGCTTTCCTGTTTTCAGGTAGCTATAATAATCGCAGTCAATCCGTGCTGTATCCACAGAGTATTCATATCCGTTTTGCCGGAGTATTTTTTCCGCTTCAACTGACTTTAAAGCATTTCGCAAGTCAACAAACAACTGATGAAGATAGTTAATGTTTTTAACATCATCATTACTCTCCGCCCACATTATTGCGCATATTTGCTTTGCCGTCATACCCGAGCCGTTGCGGTCAATCAGTATTGCCAGCAATTCTTTTGATTTTGAACGCTTGAAGTTTAAAGCCTTTCCCTTTGCCGTTACTTCAAAATTGCCGAAGCATTTAACTGTCAGCAGTTTTTTCTTTTCCTTTTCGCCTTTGATATGGTCAATTTCAGCCTGTACTGCCTCTGCTGTAATCGGCTTTAGCAAATAACCTGAAACGTGGATTTTAAAAGCGTCAACTGCATATTCCGAAAAGCCCGTACAAAAAACAATTTTACATTCAGGGCAAATTTCCAACAGCTTTTCAGCCAGTGCAAGACCGCCCATACCACGCATACTGATATCGAGAAAGGCAATATCCGCCGTATTGCTTTCTGCCCATTTTAACGCCGCAGAACAAGAAGTAAATTCTGCCACCGAACATATGTCCGGCGAAGCTTTTACAGCCGCAGTTAATGCATTAAGCATTATTTGTTCGTCATCTACCGCTAATGCAATCATTTTCTTTCCTCCTTAGGAATTTTAATAACAGCGGTTGTACCTTTGTTTAAGACGCTTTCAATCGTCAGACTTCCTCCGCACATAACCTCAAGACGGCCTTTTATATTTTGAATACCTATATGTTTCTTTTTATCATATGATGCAGATTTATCAAAACCCACTCCGTTATCCTTTACGCATATGCAGTAATCATCATCGGTTTCATATGCAGATACTTTTATCTTTCCTCCGCTTTCCAAGCCCATAAGTCCGTGCTTAACTGAGTTTTCCACAAGAGGCTGGACAGTCAGCGCAGGAATTTGAAAATCATCTGTCTTCAAATCATATTCAACCTGTATATCGGGAAATCGAACCTGCTCAATATTCATATAGCACTTTATATGCTTTAACTCCTGAGAAAACAGAACAAGCGTACTGTTGTCAAGCTCGCTGAAATTGCCGCGCAGATATTGGGAAAAGTCCTGAGTCAATTCTGCCGCTTTTTCAGGCTGTTCCACACAAAGCTGCTGTATTGTACCCAGTGTGTTATAAATAAAATGCGGTTGTATCTGGCTAATCATTGTAGAAATGCGACTTTCAGTTAATTCACGTTCCTGCTTGGCAAGCTGTCTGTCTTTTTCTGCAAGCTGCATCTTCTTTTCGGACAATTGACGGGTAAGCTCGCCTCTGAAAAGCATAAAAATCACAAGCAACGATAAAGTTGTTGCAATAAGCATAGGCGTTGGGTCCCAATATGACAGAAACAGCATTGAAATCAAAGGCAGTACGCTAAAGGAAAGCAATGAAACAGTACTCTTGACAGAAAGTATCCTCCAAAAACGGATTACCATAATTATTTCCAGAATTAAAGTGGCAAAATCAAGTAATCGTACAATAAAATAATACGGTCCGTTTACATAAATGCCGTTTTCGTCAAAGGAAAACAACATTCCGTTGAAAACAGAAACAAAAGCAATGCAAAGGTACACAAAACAAATTGCGCCTATAAAATGGGCAAAATTCCATGAAACATTGTGCCTTTCCCTTATAAATCCTGTAAGGCAGTAAGCATACAAGCCGTTTAAAACGGCTCCCACTCCAAAAGATATAAAGGAACAGCATTTAAGAATGGGTATATTCTCAGGCGTACCTTCAAAAAGCCACAAGCCTATTTCTCCGGACAGCATAACAATATTTGAAACAAGCAAAGCTATAAAAAATTTCATAAATGTTCCGTTTCTTGTTTTGTCTGTAACAGCATAAATCAAAAGAATAAGAGTTAACGATGCCGCAAATATCAGCAAGCATACGTTTAGCTCTGTCATATTGTTAAAATCAAGCATACATACCCTCCGGCTGTTAATAGTTTAATGAATTTTAAGAATTTATTTGCTAAAGCATTTAAAAGCTACATAAATTCTTCTTCATTTTAGGCTTTTATGATAATCTGTATCTTCCGTTAATATTCTATCATATTTTTTATTAATATAAAAGCGTGTATTCTTTATCGTTTTCACTGCAAACGCAATAGCTTATATTTAAACCTTGCACATTTTTCTTCTGCATCAATGCTGATGCCGACATTTTTTATAAATAATAAGCAATCAAAAGTCAAAAAACGCTTAATTAAGCTAAATTCTGCACACTTGACAATTAAAAAGAGCAATTAATTATAAACATCTTATGATGCTAAATAAGCATAACCAGTGTGCCGGCAACAATAGAAACCAATCCGACGGCTGATTTTTTTGATAATTTTTCGTGAAATACAATATATGAAAATGCAACCGTTACCAAAACACTCAGCTTGTCAATAGGCACTACAACGCTTGCAAGTCCGTCCTGAAGCGCCTTATAGTAGCACATCCACGACGCACCTGTGGCAATTCCCGAAAGACAGATAAATACAAGCTCTTTCTTTTGGATATTCCGTATTGTATGCTGTTTACCCGTAACAAATACCATAACCCAAGCCATTAAAAGCACAACGCAGGTACGAACAGCCGTACCCAGATTGGACTCAACATTGGATATTCCGATTTTTCCGAGAATGGATGTAAGACTTGCAAATACAGCCGAGCCTACTGCATAAAGAAGCCAGCTTTTACCCTTTTGCTTTTTAAAATCTGCATCTTTCTTTTCAATCATTAAAAAAGTACCGGCACCGATAAGCACAATGCCCATAGCTTTTGTCAGACTGACGTTTTCGTTCAGAAAAATAAACGCTAAAATTATTGTGAGAATAATGCTTGACTTATCGATTGGAACAACCTTGTTTATGTCACCGATTTGTAAAGCCTTGAAGTAACAAAGCCAAGAACCTCCTGTTGCAAGACCGGACAAAATCAAAAACAAAAGCGTTTTTCCGTCAATAGAGCCAAGCTGATTTTGAGAGCCGGCTATAAATACCATCAGCCACGAAAAAATCAGTACTACAATAGTGCGGATAGCCGTAGCTACGGTAGAATCTGTTTTTCTTATTCCGCACTTAGCCAGAATGGAAGTCACTCCGGCAAAAAACGCAGAGCCAAACGCAAATACAACCCACATAACAGTCACCACTAATTTTAAGCTTTCTCGTTGAGAGTTTATTATATTATAGCATACAAATGCAGAAATGTATAAGGGCAAATAATAAAGATTTGACACTTGTCGTGAGGCTGATTTTTGATAGATAATTTTCTTTATGTGTGGTATGATAGTTTTGACAAACTGATTGAAAAATCAGATTTTGAAAACAAATATTTAAAATTTATTCGAGGTTTTAAAAGAAAGTACGGAATTATGAAAAGGAAACTTAAAAAAATAATGCTTATTGTGTTTATAATAATTATCGCTGTTATTGTGCTTGTAGCACTTTCAATTTTAGTGTCCCGTCTGATAAACAGCAACAAAAACAAAATTGATACCGAAACCGGTATTCAGGAATCTACATACATAGATATAGACGGAATGAAACAATACATTCAGATTCGCGGAGAAAACACCGAAAATCCCGTTATGATTTTCATTCACGGCGGTCCTGCAAGTCCTATGGGGTATGTATCCGCTTATTATCAGAGGGAACTTGAATCCCAGCTTACTATTATCAATTATGACCAGCGCGGATGCGGCAGAACTTACTACGCCAATGACTGCAATTCAAATTCCAACATAGATTTGCTTGTTGATGACCTGAATGCAATCGTTGAATATGCAAAAGAACGCTTTGGCAAGGAAAATGTAATTATTGCAGGACATTCCTGGGGAACGGTAATCGGCAGTATCTATGTTCAGAAACACCCGGAAAATGTAAGCTGTTATATCGGCATCAGTCAGATTACCAATCTCTATGAGAATAAACTGAACTCTGCACGAATGGCTCTTGAAAAAGATAAAATCAAAGGAACAGAGGACCAGCAAAAACTTACAGAACTTATCCAAAGAATGAGCAAGGTCGAAAAATATGATGATATGTCACTTGACGACCTCAGTCAGCTTGTTTCAATCACATCAAAATACATTGCCTGCGAAGGCGAAATGTCTGGACTTTCTCAGATGATTACAGGTATTACTTCTCCAGATATGAATTTTGATGATATAAAATGGTTTTTGTCACAAACGGATACAGAAAAATTCTTTGCTCAGAACAGAGAAATAATGGAGTATGCTTTCTTTGGATTTGATATTGATACGCTTTCAACAACCTATAATGTACCGGTGTATTATCTTGCAGGTGAAGGTGATTACGCTGTTTGTCAGAAAGATACAGAGGCTTATTATGAAAGCATAAAAGCGCCTGACAAAGATTTCTATTGGATTGAAAACGCAGGTCACAGTATGTTTATGGACAATCCGAAACTGTATTGTGACACTATAAAAAATATTTTGTCAAAAATCAAATAATATTTATGTTAATTATTTATAAAAGTCGAGTACCTCGACACGCAATTCGAGCAGACAGATTGATATTGCAAAACCTATTATGCCCGACCGTTTCACCGCAATTTTTATAAAGTATAAAAGACGAGTGCCTCGACACGCAATTCGGGCAGACAGATTGATATTGCAAAACCTATAATGCCCGACCGTTTCACAGCATAATTCAATAGAGTAAAAAGCAACGCTCACCTTAAATTGAGGTGAGCGTTAATAATTATGTGATTTATCCTTCTTTATCCTTCGGAAGATTCGGATTTTGCATTTTCAAGAATTTTTTCTGCTTCCGTAAGCGGAGCGTTTTTAACAACCAAACGGCGGATTCCCTGAATAACAACACATACGCCAAGACCAAGGATTAATACGGCAAAAATAAGCTGGAGTGAATCACCGAATACATCACTTGAAACAGAAGTTAAAATTGCCGTCAGCTTTCCGTAGATTGTCATACTGAGAGCCGTAAAAGTAACGGCAATCATAACTGCAAGAGGAATATACATAAATGCGTGAATTTTCTTCTTACGCTTTAAGAATACAGCACAGGCAATCAGGGCAAGAACCGAGAGAAGCTGATTTGCCGAACCGAATAACGGCCAGATACTCTCATAGCCAACAAGTGTAAGGCCGAAAGCAAGTACAAGTGTAATTATTGTTGAAAAATATTTATTCGTCAGAAGTTTGCGAACAGGACCGATGTCCTCGTCCTTGATTGAAGCGTCAAGGAAAAGCTCCTGGAATGAGAGTCTTCCAACGCGGGCAACAGAGTCAAGTGAGGTAAGCGCAAACGCAGAAACTGCAAGGTTGATAAGCGTAAATACCATATCTTTCGGCAATCCGATTGTCGCAAGGAAGTTTGAAATGCCGCCGGCGAAAATCTGAGGCGGTGTTGTAAGTCCCTGTGCTTCGGCTGCACCGGTTGTAAACGAAGCAACCGTAATAAGTGCAATTACTGCAAGCAAGCTTTCCATAAGCATTGCACCGAAAGATACAGGCAGCATATCTTTCTCATTCATTATCTGCTTTGACGCTGTACCCGATGACACAAGCGAATGGAAACCGGAAACTGCACCGCAGGCTATTGTTACGAACAAAATCGGAAACAGGTA
>CAMFFI010000082.1 GCA_945949625.1 uncultured bacterium
AAATGCAGATGTTTATGTCGTTGCAGCACAAACTGAAACAAACAAAACAGCATCCGGAAAGGTTATCGGCGACGCTGACAGCAGCGGTGAAGTGAACATTCAAGATGCTAACTGTGTTCAGCTGTATCTGGCTAATTTAATTTCAGAAGATGACATTGACCTTATAGCTGCAAATGTTACCGGTAATGAAAAAGTGAGTATAAATGATGCAACAGAAATTCAACTTTTTCTTGCAGAATTAATCAATAAATTTTCAGTAGAAGATGATTCGGATAAAGTACAGCTTACATTTAATGTTACTATTCCGGAGCCCCTTAAGGAGAATGAAAATTTAAGTATAGGCACTAATCTGAACAATTGGAATCCTACTGATTCTGAGTGGTTTATGACAAAAATTGATGATTTACATTATCAATATTCTGTTGAGCTGAATTCTGATAACATTGGAAAAGAAATAAGCTACAAATACACTATTCAGAACAGCCAGACTACAGGATATAATGTCTGGGCAAGAGTTGAAGGAAGTTCAACCGGCGGTGACATAAGTAACCGTACTTTTGTTATTGGCGAAAAGAGTAATGTAATTAACGATACTGTAGCAATGTTTAAAAATAATTTAGGCAATACAACAGTAACAAGCGGAACTCTTGAAACCTTCACACTTGATATGCCGCAGTATTCCGATAACAGAACAAGAACAATTCATGTCTGGCTTCCGGATGGTTACGATTCAAGAAATACAGACAAAAAATATCCGGTATTTTATATGCACGATGGACAGAATCTTTTTGATATGTATACATCATATGCAGGAGAATGGATGGTTGACGAGGCTATTGCCGATATGATGGATAACGGGTATGAGGGTGCAATAATTGTAGGCATTGAAAATTCTGCCGACAGGTGGAATGAATACAGTCCTGAATGGGTTAATGTCGGCTCTTCATTGCCGAATAATTCATCAGGCAAAAGTTATGCACAATTTGTTGATAATCCGTCAGGAGATAAATACGGTGAATTTATTGTTAATACATTAAAACCGTATATTGATAGTCACTATAATGTTCGTACAGATAAAAACAGTACCGGTATCGGCGGAAGCTCAATGGGCGGCTTAATTTCTTATTATATAGGAATGAAATATACCGATGTATTCGGTCAGGTGCTTTCTTTTTCTCCGGCATTCTGGATGTACAGTGAAGATACTATTGCTTCAGTAGTTGACTCATATGATTACAGCAATACTGACAATCTTCCGAAAGTTTTCCTTTATGTCGGCGGAGCAAACCAAATGGAGAAAGATACAATTCCTTATGTAGATTTGGTTTACAATAAAATGTCAGAAAACGGTTATCCTGAAAATAAGCTTAATTCACTGACAGATACCACAAAAGATCATAACGAAGCTGCTTGGTCGGAATATTTCCCCCAAGCATACAAGTGGTTAGTTGAATTTACGGCATAAAAAACACATAAAAAACGGCATACACATTACCTGTTAAATTATTACAATGGTAGTGTGTATGCCGATTTTAATACCTCTAATTGTTTTATTCCTCCACTAAGGTGTCGTCACCGTTAGATTCTAGTGTCAACTGATGTGCAGTTTCAAGTCCTGTCGCCCGCACCAAAAACGGTGGTTTTTAAACCACCGTTTGTTTTATATTCTTTCTTATATAACCGTAAAAAACATTTGTGCAGGAACATCTGTAAGAATTACGGGTTCGTTATCTATAAGATTAAACTCTCCGTATAATCTTCCGTAAACAACAGTTGTTTTATCACACTTTGAAAAAACCGGAGCGTTTTTATAAATTTCAGGCTTAAAGGTCACATCAACAGCCTTGATTCCTGCTTTAAAGTTCCATATTCTGTCTATTCTTTCATCACTGCCCAGAAACTTAATTTTGGACAGCTTTTTTATATTTCCGCCGCTGAAATAACAGTTTTCTTCGCCCATTAAATTGTCGCCCAATTTACTGCCCAAATAAAGAGAAAAGTCATTTCCGTCTATATTGCAGTTTGCAGTTAAATACCTGTATATCTGCCTGTACGGCAAAACATAGCTTGAACAGTCGCAGTAACCGGAATCATTTGAAAACTCATACTTGTTTTCACCGAATTCCACCGTTCCGTTTACCAAGATATAGGGTGAAAATGATTTGTAGTAGAAGTTTTTTGCGCTTTCCTCAAAAGGAACGGAAAGATTCAGACTGTCGCCGGACTTTTTTGAAAAAGTGAGCTTTAAAGATAAATCTTCAAAGCCGGCAAAGTTGTTAAAGCGGCATTGTATATGGCGTGAGTCATTTTTCCTGGTTAAAGCGATTTTTGTTTTTTTGTCCTGAAAAAACACCTTGCTGTCCAATAAATCAGGCATTTCTTTTTTATTTAGAATGAATTTCTTTACTGTGCAGTCAGCCGCAACACCCTTGATTTTTTTATCACGAAGAATAATTTTTGCAATAAACTCGAAGCCGCATTTTTCAAGAGAGATAAAAATTGAGCAATCCTTGTTTTCTGCAAAGAAACATTGTCTGTGGTCGATTTTTTGCCTGTATTTATATAATTCCGAATTAAACATAAAAACAGGTTTTCTTGCCCAGCCGCCTGCAATATTTCCGTTTGTATGAAAAACGGAGCAGGAGCTTTCTGTTTCCTTTTGCAATTTTATCCCTCCCTTTATCTGATGTTTTATATTATATAATATTTTTCTTATCTAATCAAGCAAAAAGCACAATGTTATATTTTTGAGAATAAATCATATATTTTAAGGAAACATCACGATTAAAGCGGTGTTAAAATAACGTAAAATCGGAGTGGGATTATGAAAATCAAAGCTTTCGGTATAGTTTTGCTTTTGGCCATAAATATTTTTCTTTTATGCTCCTGCAGTTACACAAAACAAAGCTATGCTGATGAATTAACTTCAAGCATATGGTATGCAGAAAATGAAAACAAAACGCAGATTACTCTATCTTTTCCTGAGGACAATACGGCAGAAATCAATATCAAGGGAGATACCGACAATACCTGTACCATAAGCGGAATTTGTACCGTTAATGAAGAAACCCTTGTAATAAGCGATATGTCAATGGCTAAAAACATTTCAATAGATTATAAGGTTTACGGAAATAAGGTGGAGCTTACCTATATGGGCAGTACCATAACCCTTGAAAAATACGGTGATAATACTACATAAGATATGATAAGCTATACGGGCGGCAGGTAATGCCGCTTTTATTTTACGAAAAATCTTTTATTCGTCGGCAACAGAATAATTTTATATTACAGGTATGCTTTCCTATATACAATCAGCCTGTTGCTTTTTGTTATACAACCCAGGAATAAAATTGGTATAAAATCTCTTATTTTGTTGATAAATTCCGCTTGTTATGCTATAATACATTTTAATATGCCTAATTATATCAAAAGGAAAAATATTATCTAAAAAAACTGTTTTGGGAGTTGGATTTTTGTATGGTTGTAATGGGAGTTGACCCCGGATATGCAATAGTCGGCTGGGGTGCCGTTTCATACAAAACAAACAGTTACAAGCCTTTGGGATTCGGCGCAATTACTACTGACGCCGATATGGACTTCAACAAACGGCTTCAGGTAATATATGATGAGATATATGCGCTTTTAAGCCGATGCAGACCTGACGCAATGGCAATTGAAAGGCTATATTTTACCACTAACCAGAAAACTGCAATTATGGTTGCAGAGGCAAGGGGCGTCATACTTCTTGCGGCACAAAAGCTGAACATACCCATATTTGAATATACGCCGCTGCAGATAAAAACTGCAGTTACAGGCTACGGAAAGGCTAAAAAACCGCAGGTTATGGAAATGACGCGCAGGCTTTTAAAATTAAAGGAAGTTCCTAAGCCCGATGACACTGCCGACGCCTTGGCTATTGCTATTTGTCATACTCAGGCGGCAGGCTCACAGCTTAGACAGACATTGTTCAAAAAGGAGTTAAAGTAATGTTTTATTCCGTCAGAGGAAATGTAATACATACCGAGCCTAATTTGGCTGTTATTGAGTGCGGCGGAGTAGGCTATAAATGCCAGACTACAATGAATACTCTTAAGAATATTAAGCTGAACACAGAGGCGACTCTTTATACGCATCTTAATGTTAGAGAGGACGCAATGGAGCTTTACGGCTTTTCAAGCCTTACGGAGCTTTCAACCTTTAAAACTCTTATCGGAGTCAGCGGAGTAGGTCCAAAGGTTGCAATTGGAATTTTGTCTGTTCTTACGCCGCAGCAGGTAGCTCTTGCCATAGCGGCAAATGATTTAAAGTCAATTACCCTTGCTCCGGGAGTGGGCAACAAGCTTGCACAGAGAATTGTACTTGAGTTAAAGGATAAGCTGAAAGCTCTGCCGAAATCAGGAGATGACGCAGGCTTTGCCGGAGTTGATAATATAAGCACCGGTAATGTTCCCAAGGCAGTAGAGGCGCTGACTGTGCTGGGCTATACGCCTGCTGACGTTACTCCCTATCTTGCAAAAATGGATTCTTCTCTGCCTGTTGAGAAGTTAATCGGTGAAACATTAAAACAGCTTGGAAGAAAATAATACTTTAAGCATTAAAGGAATTAGTTATGAGCTTTGAATTTTCAGAAGAATTTGATTTTGAAAACAGAATAATGGATACCTCTGAAATTCCCGAGGATACCGTTGACGGAGAAAATCCTTTAAGACCTAAAACCCTTGATGAATATATAGGACAGGAAAAGGTAAAGGAAAATCTGAAGGTGTTTATTGAGGCGGCAAAGCAAAGGGGCGAAACCCTTGACCATGTACTTTTGTACGGACCTCCGGGACTGGGAAAAACCACTCTGGCGGCAATTATTGCAAAGGAAATGGGCGTTTCCATCAGAATTACCTCGGGACCTGCAATTGAAAAGCCCGGCGACCTTGCCTCTTTACTTACAAACCTTAATTCCGGCGACGTTCTTTTTATTGATGAAATTCACCGCCTGAGCAGAGCTGTTGAAGAGGTTTTGTATCCTTCTATGGAGGACTTTGCAATAGATATTATTACTGGAAAAGGTCAGATGGCTGCGTCTTACCATTTGCCGCTGCCGCATTTTACGTTAGTCGGTGCAACAACAAGAGCAGGTCAGCTTACAGCTCCTTTGCGTGACCGTTTTGGAGTTGTGTTAAGACTTGAGCTTTATACCCCCGAAGAGCTTGCGCTGATTATTGAGAGAAGTGCGGGAATTTTAAATATGGAAATTGAGCATGACGGTGCTCTGGAGATTGCTTCGCGTTCAAGGGGAACTCCGAGAATAGCAAACAGACTTTTAAAAAGAGTCAGAGATTTTGCTCAGGTTATGTCAAACGGAATTATTACCTGCGACACTGCAAGGATTGCTCTTGACAAGCTTGAAATCGACGAGCTGGGACTTGACCAGAATGACAGAAGAATGCTGGAAGCAATTATTAAGTATTACAACGGAGGACCTGTGGGAGTTGAAACCTTAGCCGCCGCAATAGGTGAAGAGGCTATAACAATAGAGGACGTTTATGAGCCGTATCTTTTGCAAATCGGCTTTCTTGCAAGAACTCCCAGGGGAAGATGCGTAACGGCGGAGGCATGCAGACATCTGGGCTACAAGGTGCCAAACGGTACTGCAAATGTTCAGCCGAATTTATTTGATTAAATTGTTTTTA
>CAMFFI010000083.1 GCA_945949625.1 uncultured bacterium
TACAGGCGAGGTTTTAAATGTAATCAAAGGACTTAAAAGCTCCGACAGCACAATGATTGTTGTAACTCACGAGATAGAGTTTGCAAGAGATGTAGCTGATAAAAGTATCTTTATGGCTGACGGAGTTATAGCGGAACAGGGGACTCCTGAGCAGGTAATTGGAAATCCCCAAAACCCGAGAACAAAAGCTTTTTTATCAAGGTTCAATCAAAATTTCAGTTAAAAATAATGATTTTGCCCCGATGTACGGTTATTCGTATGTCGGGGCTTTTAATTATGTATCAGTATAAAAAGTCTGCAACAAATTCATTTATGCTATTGCATAATCGGTCAAAATTTAGTACACTAAATATAATGATATTTGGTGGTGATTAGTTGAAAAAAAGAGCAGGTGCATTTGCCCTATTATTTGTGATTCTATTTGTTTTTTGCTCATGCTCTGATGATGTAAATGGCGGTAAAGAAACTGTAACAGCCCTTGCCACACAGGCACCATCAACCATTAACAAAACAGATAACGATTATACCCGCAATTATACGGCGGTAAAGCTGAGCCTTGGCTATGAGGGGCTTGAAAATGACGAACAAAGAACCTGTTATCAGGCTATGGACGAGAAGTCCGAGACTGTAACCGATAAGGTTTCCGATGCAAATTCTTATCTTTCGGAAGAAATCTATCTGCCTGCACAGGTCAGCGAGAGGGATATTTTTATTGCTCTTACTGCTTATAAGTACGATAACCCGGGAAAATTCTGGCTTAAGGAGTCCTTTACAAGCTGTGAATATGACGGAGGAACAATTATAAGACTTTGCTCATATTATTCTGCTGAAGAATTAACTGAAAAGAAAGAAAAATTTCAGAATAAAGTTTCCGAAATTTTAGGCTCTCTCGAAAGCGGTATGTCCCAATATGAGCTTGAGCTTTATATTCACGATTATTTACTGGAAAACTGTGAATATGACAGTGCCGCAGCCGACTCGGTTTACAGCACTACCGTTGAGGATTCCTCAAATGCCTTTACAAGCTACGGCGCTTTGGTTGAAGGAAAGGCAATCTGCCAGGGATATACAGACGCTGTGAGCTATTTGCTTTCCTGCGTGGGAATTGAAAATACTGAGATTTCCGGCACAAGTCAGGGCGGCAATCATATTTGGAATGCAGTAAAAATCGACGGTGAATGGTATTATCTTGACACAACCTGGGATGACCACGGCGATAAGGCATATCAACACGATTATTTTAACATTACAACGGCTCAGCTTGAAAAGGACCATATTATTGCAGAAACATATGACCGTCTGTCCGATGAAAAAATAACAGGCGGAGAAAGCAGCTTAGGATGTAATTTTAATATTTTTATTCCACAATGCGACTCTATTGAAAATAACTTTTATGCAAAAAGCGGTGCCGTTTTGCAGGCAATTGATGAAAAAAACGATAACATTATTGCACAAGAGCTTTTGCAGACGGTTTTAAAGGGTGAAGAGTATTTTCACATATATGTTGATGAAGAGTATATATCTTTTGATTATGCCTGTGAACAGCTTTTTGACCCGTATATTTATCATTTTCAAAGCTATGTGGATATTGTAAATCCACAGCTTGAAAATTGTCAGCTTGACTATTCTGCGGCTATTGTCAAAAAAGAGCATTTAAGCGTAATAACAGTAAGATTAAGTTATCAGTAAGGAGCTATAAAAATGAAGTATGACGCACAAGCCTTTGAGCTTATAAGCAATAAGGAAATAGCAAACGGGATTTTTGACTGGACGGTAAAAAACAAAAGCCTGTCCTCGATTGCACAGCCGGGACAGTTTGCGCACATAGCAGTTCCGGGTAAAACTCTCAGAAGGCCTATTTCCATTTGTGATACAGACGGCGAAAACTTAAGACTGGTATTTCAGGTTAAAGGTCAGGGAACAGAAATAATGTCACAGCTTAAAGAGGGCGCAAGTGTGGATATTATTGCCCCCTTAGGCAACGGCTTTAAAATTGAAAAGGGCAAAAAATACTGCTTTATCGGCGGCGGTATCGGCGTTCCTCCAATGCTTTATGCGGCTAAAGCCGCCTGTAAGCCTTTGGTAATAACAGGCTTCAGAAGCAAGGATTTTGTTATTTTGCAGGATGATTTTAAAAGCATCGGCGCCGATTTAGTGCTTGCAACCGACGATGGCTCTACCGGTATTCACGGCTTTGTTACCGATGTTTTAAAGGAAAGAATAAACGAGGTTGACGAAATTTGTGCCTGCGGACCTTTCCCAATGCTGAGAGCTGTTGCACAGGCGGCAAAGGAAAACAATAAACCCTGTCAGGTATCTCTTGAAGAAAGAATGGGCTGTGGTGTAGGCGCTTGTCTTGTTTGTGCCTGCAAGGTGAAAAGAGCAAACGGAGAAGAGGAGTACCTGCACGTTTGCAAAAACGGTCCCGTATTTAATGCAGAGGAGGTTGTTTTTTAATGGCTGATTTAAAGGTAAATGTAGCCGGGGTGGAGTTTTCAAATCCCTTAATTGCCGCTTCGGGAAGATTTGGCTTTGGAAGAGAATATAATGAATTTTATCCGCTTTCTGTTCTGGGCGGAATTTCCTGCAAGGGTATAACTCTGAAAAAACGTGACGGAAATCCTCCGCCGAGAATTGCGGAGACACCATCGGGCATTTTAAATGCAGTCGGACTTCAGAATCCCGGAGTTGACCATTTTATTGAAAAGGATTTGCCCTGGCTTAAAGAGCAAGATACGGTTATTATTGCAAATATTGCAGGAAATACAGAGGAAGACTATTGTATGATGGCTGAAAAGTTCAGCGACAGTGACGTTGATATGATAGAGATGAATATTTCCTGTCCCAATGTTAAAAGCGGCGGTGTTCAGTTTGGAACAAGCTGTGCAACAGTAGGCGCAATAACTAAAGCAGTAAGGGCAAAATGTAAAAAGCCGCTTATTGTCAAGCTCAGTCCCAATGTTGCAAATATTGCAGATATTGCGCTTTCGGCAGAGGCAGAGGGTGCAGACGCACTGTCTATGATAAATACCTTAACGGGTATGAGAATTGATATAAACACACGCAGACCGATTATAAGAAACAATACGGGAGGACTCAGCGGACCGGCTGTTTTTCCTGTTGCGGTAAGAATGGTCTGGCAGGCGGCAAGTGCTGTTAAAATTCCTATAATCGGAATGGGTGGAATTTCTACCTGGCAGGACGCTGTGGAAATGCTTATTGCAGGAGCAACTGCGTTGCAGATTGGTACTGTTTTGTTTTCCGACCCGTACGCTCCTGTTAAAATTTGCGAGGGCTTAAGCAAATTTATGGACGAAAACGGAATTAAAAGTATTTCCGAAATAAGCGGTACAATTAAACCCTGGTAAAATAATTTGAAAAAATTATCACATACTATTTACAATATGTTTCAAAGGCAGGTAAACAGTATGGATATTTTAAAGGTTATATTGGCTACGTTCGGCTCCTTGATTGCGTTGTTTATTTTAACCAAGTTAATAGGAAACAAGCAGATTTCCGAGCTTAATATGTTCGATTACGTAAACGGAATTACAATAGGCTCTATTGCGGCTGAAATGGCAACCACGCTTGACAGCAGTTTTATTCAGCCGCTTATTGCTATGGTGATTTATGCGCTTGTTACTTTTGTACTTTCAATTGCGGCTAATAAAAATATGAAAATTCGCCGTTTGTTTACGGGCAGGTCAATTTTTATTTACGATAAAGGTAAAATATTCAAAGAAAATCTAAAGGTTGCAAAGCTTGATGTTAATGAATTTCTGGCACAGTGCAGAATACAGGGTTATTTCAGCCTTGATGAGATTGAAACAGCAATTCTTGAATCAAACGGAAAAATTTCTATTCTGCCTAAAGCGCAGAACCGTCCCTGTACTCCGTCGGATTTGGCAATTTCCGTACCAAAAGAAAGACCGGGAGTTAATGTTATATTAGACGGTGAAATTCTTGAAAGAAACCTGAAATATACAGGAAATGATGAAAACTGGCTTGCAAAGCAATTGAAGAAACAGGGAAAAACCGTTAAAGAGGTTTTTTTAGGAGTTTGCAACAGTGACAATAACTTAGAAATTTTTGATATAAATAAAGAAAAGCCGCTTAATGATATATTCGGCTAAGGAGATTAAAATGATAATTGCAGCGGTAGATTTGGGAAAAGCAAGAACAGGTATTGCGGTTTGCGATAAAAGCGAAATGCTTGCGTCTCCCTATACTGTAATTGAAGAAAAATATATGCCGAAGTGCATTGAAAAGGTGGCAGACGCCGTTAAACAGGCAAACGCACAGCTGATTGTGGTAGGACTTCCGAAAAATATGGACGGTTCGGAGGGGGAAAGTGCAAAAAATGCTCGAGCCTTTGCCGCAGAGCTTGAAAAGCTTACAAATATTAAAACCTGTATGCAGGATGAAAGAGGAACAACAATAACCGCGCACAATTACCTCAACACAACTAATACAAGGGGCAAAAAGCGAAAGGCTGTTGTTGACGCAGTAGCCGCAACTATAATTTTGCAGGATTTTTTAGACGGCAGGAAATGCCGTACATAAAATAAATATATTAAAAATTCATAAAGTAAATCACTTTTTCAAAAAGGTATTTATTGACATAGTAATTGCAATATGATATAATCCTAATGTTGCAATTTAAAATATTGGGCTGTCGCCAAGCGGTAAGGCAACGGACTTTGACTCCGTCACCCGTGGGTTCGAATCCCGCCAGCCCAGCCAACCCAGTGCCTCGGTACGCAAGTCGCGTATCGGGGTATTTTTATTTATTTCAGTTTGTTTTTCTAAATCAAAGTTTGTTTTCGGTGAAAATCACGTTTCTTTTGTGAGGGAATAACATATATGAGAGGGGTGATTTTTTTGCACAGAAAATGCAGTAAAACAATGGAATATATAAGTTACATCAATACCCATTTTCCAAATGCTCAGGCGCAGATTAAGGGCATTGATGAATTTAAAGCAATAAGCGGTACAGTGAGCTTTTATACAATGGAAAAGCAGGTTATTGTTATTGTGAATGTGGGCGGTTTGCCCATATCAGAGGATGTCTGCAAACAGCCTGTGTTTGCTTTGCACATACATCAGGGTAACTCCTGCTCGGGAAATGCACAGGATTCGCTTGCGGATACAAAAACACACTACAATCCAAATGACTGTCCTCATCCTTATCACGCAGGTGATTTGCCGCCGATTTTCAGCAACGGAGAATGCGGCTGGCTTGCTTTTGCAACAGGCAGATTTACGGTAAATGAGATACTTGGAAAAACGGTGGTAATTCATCAAATGCCGGATGATTTTACAACACAGCCCTCCGGCAATTCAGGCAAAAAAATTGCCTGCGGAGTTATAAAGCCGCTGAGTTTTAAGATTCATTAATATTCATATACTATAAGGGCAACCGGGAGTTGCCTTTATTTGTTATACGGCAGTTTTTTGTCATATAATGTTGAACAGAATAAAATTTGTGGTATAATGTATAATGGTTATTAAGGGGGTATTTTATGGATACGTTGTCTATTTTTAAGGACCTTGCTATAATACTTGTAGCCACAAAGCTGTTTGGTCTTATAGCAAGAAAAATCAAAGTGCCGCAGGTAGTCGGCGAGATAATAGCAGGTCTTGTAATCGGACCTTGCCTTTTGGGCTGGG
>CAMFFI010000084.1 GCA_945949625.1 uncultured bacterium
TAATGTTCTTAATTGTGTTGTTTTCAACTCCCGGTGTTTTGATATATTCTGTTTCAATGACTGTAAGCAACATTTCTCTAATTCGTCACGAGGGTTTCCGTGTTGTAAATGCTTTGGGAATAATAATCAGTGTTATTATGACCTTCGGGGTAGTATTCTGCATTATTATACCTATAAAATTTTATTATGTAAACCATGTAGCCTTTTCAATTGCCTATTCGATAGTATGCTCTCTGTATTTATTCCTTGAGCTGTTTTTGGTTGGTGCAAAAATATGCGGAGTAATTGCCGCCAAGCATAAGCCTGCATTTAACAAGGACTACATAATTATTTTAGGCTGCGGCATAAGAAAGGACGGTACCTTGCTTCCGCTTTTAAAAGGCAGGGTTGACAAGGCAATTGAATTTTACAAAAATCAGCTTGAGCAAACAGGCAAAAAGGCTGTGTTTATTCCTTCGGGCGGTCAGGGAAGCGATGAAATAATATCCGAAGGAGAGGCTATGACACGTTACCTTTTGGAGCAGGGAATACCAAAGGAACAAATTATGCCCGAAACAAAGTCTGCAAATACATATGAAAATATGAAGTTTTCAAAAGAGCTTATAGGTGATGAAAATGCAAAGGTTGTATTTTCCACAACCAATTACCATGTTTTCAGAAGCGGTATTTTTGCAGACAGAGCATGTCTTAAAGCTGAGGGAATGGGCAGTAAAACAAAATGGTATTTTTGGCCTAACGCTTTTATCAGAGAATTTGTTGGCTTGCTTTTCAGTCAGAAAAAGAAAATCATTTTTTTAGCATTTCTTACTGTGATTATTACGGCGGCAGTTACGTATTTGACGTTCTAAAAGATTTTTATACTTCTGTTGATTTTGTCCAAATAAAGCCGGCAGACAGATTGATGTTATAAAACCTATTTCTGTCCGACCGTTACATATCGGTTTTCTATAAAGTAAAAAAGCTCAGGTAACGGTCAAAGCCGATACCTGAACCTTTAATCATTATAAAATTTATTAATCGGAAGTACTGCGGTCAAAAGCAATTGTCAGAATATTGCAGCCGTCCTTGTATAGATAATCCGTTTTGCTTGCAAGCTTTTTTGTGATAAATATCCCCAGCCCGCCGGATTTTCGGCTTTCAATATCAAGAGAAGTATCAGGCTGTTGAGCGGTCAGCGGATTGTACGGCTCTCCGTCATCATAAAAAGCAAGATAAACGAAATCATCCTCAGAAAAAATCTTGATTTTTGCATTTGAAGCACCGCTGTAATTAACAATATTTGAGTATATTTCATCTGCTGCAATTTTTATTTTGTTTTCAGTACTTTTATTAATGTGCAGCTTTGCAGTCTGCCTGTCAACAAAGCTGTAAGCAATTTGCAATGAGTCTTTGTTTGGAACTACAGACAGGGAATTTTCTGTCTGAAGGCAATTAAGCTTTACAGCAAGCATTGTAATATCGTCAAATTGCGGAGCACTGCATACAAAGCAGTCAACATCTTTTTTAATTTTCTTACACAAATCCTTTACAGGTAAATCCCTTTTTTCATTAAGACATTCAAGCAGTCTGTCCTCGCCGAATAACTCCTTTGAGCCGGTTGCTGCCTCGGTAACACCGTCGGTATAAAGGAAGATTTCATCACCGGGTACAAGCTGCATTTCATATGTGCGGTACTTTATGTTATCCATTCCTGCAAGGACAAAGTTTGCCCTTGTGCAAATAAATTCAAAATTACCGCCCTTATGCCTTATAACAGGGGGATTATGCCCTGCGTTTACATATTGTAGCAGACCTGTTTTAAGATTAAGTATTCCAAGCCAGGCAGTTACAAACATTCCTGCGTCGTTGTTTTCACACAGCTTTTTATTGGCTTTTTCAAAAATTTCCGACGCATCAAGTCCGCTTTCTGTCAGATTTTTTATAATCGTTTTTGCAGTCATCATAAACATTGCGGCAGGAATTCCCTTATCCGAAACATCGGCAATTAAAAAAGTAAGCTTATCCTCTCCCAATAAATAAAAGTCATAAAAATCTCCGCCTACTTCTTTTGCAGTATGCATATCCGCAAAAATTTCAAAATCCAACCTGTTTGGATAGGGAGGGAAAACAGAGGGCAAAGCAGAGTGCTGAATTTGCCGCGCAAGCTCAAGCTCCCGGTCTATTCTTTCCTCAGCTTCCTTAATGTAATGCTTAAGGGTGCTTACCGTATTGTTAATGTCGTCAGACAATAAGGAAAACTCTTCATTTGTATAAACGCTTACTTTTTCATCTAAATTTCCGCTTGTTATTTTTTCAAGCGAAGCGTTTATGCTGTGCATATTGTTTACAATGTATTTTTTAATTAAAAAATAAATCTGAGCAAATAATGCGGCAAAAACTATTATTTCAATAAATATAGTTATGCATATGTTAATATATTTAGCTTCCAGTGCTTCTTCTGTGGGGTATGTAGCAACAATATAGAAATCGCCCTCTTTAACACATAAGCAGTAGGAGAGGTCGTTGTGAATCTTTGCCGTAAACCGTTCTCCGTTTGAAATTCTACTTGAGCTTACGTCTAAATCATCTTCATTAAGGTTTTCGCCGGTGTGACCGTCGCGGTCGCTTATTACATTACCGTTTTTATCGCATATAATTACACAGCCGTTTTCGCCGATATGCCAATTTTTTGAGACGCTTGAAAGTCTGTTGAAAATTTCCTCTTGAGAAGTATTTTCCGAGTATGCTTTTTGAATAACCTCGCGCACGTCCTGAATGTTTATTTTCAGCAGGTATTCGGCTTCTGATTCAGCCATATTTTTCTGTATTGAATTATTAAAAGCAACGGTAAAAAAATGGCGATACTAACGCATATGAAAAGACGTGTTCTGAATGTTTTTTCAATGGTTTTATGCTTTTTGCCGTGAGAGGCTTTTCGCTCAAAAAATGAAATGGTTATTAAAGAGAGCATTACTGCAACGCTGTTGCATAATATCATAATCATATAGCATACATCAACATAAGCAAAGGCTGTATAAATCTCAGACATATGCGTAAACAGAATAAGCAGCATATGCAGTACTTCTGTTGTGATTACAAGTATAAAGCCGTAAAACCAGGACGGCCTTTTATTGTCAAAGATTAATTTTCTCATACCTGCGGCTAAAAATCCGGCAAGCACAGTCGCCAATGAACAGGCGATTTGCGTGTATTGTCCGACGCCTCGGAATGAAGCAAAAAATCTTTCGATACCTCCGATTATTCCGGCAATTATTCCTGCCGGACCTCCGAAAATCAGTCCTGCCGAAATAGCGGCAGAGTCACGCACATTAATTGAGGCTCCGTTTACTTCAACTCCCAATTCTGTTGCCGCAACGGCTAAACCTCCGAAAATCAATCCAATAATAAGCTGTTTTGCAAAGCAGGGCAGTTTTGAAAAAGCAGACTTTTTTTCTGCTGTATAAAGTAATGCAGAGAAAATAACCGGCAGTATTGAGGCTATTGCCAATTTTATAATATTAATTAACATTCCGCCCACCATATAAAGCCTATTCTATTGTAAGAATATCAATAAAGCCTGTAATTTCAAAAATTTCCATAACAGCGTCTTTTACACCTGTAAGCTTCATAGTGCCGTTTGAATTCATAATCTTCTGAGCTTTAAGAAGTACTCTCAGTCCGGCAGATGATATGTATTCAATTTGACTGCAATCAATAATTAATTCCTTTGCGTCTGAAATACATTCATCAATTACTGCGTCAAGCTCAGGCGAAGTTACCGTGTCAAGTCTTCCTAAAGGCTTTAAAGTCAATTTACCTTCTGAAAAGTTTTTTTCAATTTTCATAATATTATTCTCCTTTTTAATTGAATTTTCAAGTTCATTTATCATTATAACCTATATTTGCAACAAAAGTGCAACAAATTTAAAAATTTTTAAAAATATATGTTTTATAAATAAAAATATCAATTTGTCATACTTTTGTCAGTATGTATATTGTATTATTAAAATCAGTTAGATAATTATAAAAAATAGTTCATTGCAGAGGTGACTGAATATGAAATTATTAATTGAATGCCTAAAGGAGTCTTTTACAAAATATGCAGACAAAACTGCATATATTGACAGAAGCGGCAGTCGTATGACCACTTACGGACAGCTTGATGAATTAAGCGGAAAAATAGCCGCCGGAATTATTGAGCAGGGCTGTAAAAAAGGCGATATTATACCTGTGCTTATGCCGAGATGTACGGAGTACATAGCCGCAGAAATCGGCATTATGAAAGCCGGCTGTGTTTTTGCTCCGCTGATTACCGATTACCCCCAGGACAGAATTGAATATATTAAAAAAGAATGTAAAAGCAGCTTTGTTGTTGATAAAGCATTTGTTAATGATTACGGGCAGAACTATCTTGTTGAGTATTTCAAGGGCGACGGAGTAACGGCAGAAAAGATAAAAGAACATCTCCATACTGTTTTGCCCGACTATATGATTCCGCTTTTCTTTGTAAAGGTTGATGAGTTTCCCCTTAATGCCAACGGAAAAATCGACAGGCTTGCACTTAAAGAGCCTGACGCTTCAATGTTTAAAACAGGCTATGTTCCGCCTGAAAGCGAAACGGAAAAACTGCTGTGTGAAAAATTTGAAGAGGTTTTAAACTGCGGTAAGGTGGGAATAAAGGACAGCTTTTTTGACCTGGGCGGAGATTCAATCAAGGTCATCAAGCTTCAGAGTATCTGCAATATATCAAAGCTCTCAACAAAATCATATTTGACGGAAAAACTCCGGAAAATATTGCAGGACTGCTTGAAAATACAGCAGATGAAGAAATTTACGATATTCTTTCTGATTATCCCCTTACCCAGACTCAGAACGGAATTTTTGTTGAATGTGCCGCAAATCCGGGTACAACAATTTACAACATTCCCTGTCTTTATAAGCTGGGTAAAAATGTTGACTTAGACAAGCTTAAATCGGCAGTTGAAAGCACAATCAACGCTCACCCATATATAAAAACAAAGCTGTTCTTAAATGAAAACGGCGATATCCGAGCTAAAAGAAATGATAAAGAAAAGCCCATAGTAAATTCCCTATTTCAAGCATTGATAAAATCGTTGAGTTTTCACCTATTGACTTTACAGCCGCAGCAGTTATGTGCCTTGCCGGAACAAACAGTAAGTTTACTGTTTATCATGCCTGCAACGGACACAGAGTTGAAATGGGAGACGTTATAGAGGCTCTGAATAAATGCGGCGTAAAAATAGACGTTGTAAAGGATGAGCAGTTCAAAGAGGCGTTAAGCCACGCTATGAAGGATGATAAAAAGAATATGCTTATTTCGGGACTTATTTCGTATATGTCCTCAAACAGCGAAAATACCCGTGAACTTATAGGTTATGATAACTCATTTACTATCAAGGCACTGTACAGGCTTGGTTTTAAGTGGCCTATTACAAATGAAAGGTATCTTGAAAATGCCTTTACTGCTCTTGATACCCTTGGATATTTTGACGGCAGATTTAATTAATATTCTGAATAGTTGATAAATAAAGGGGCTGTCGCATTAACACAACCCAAAAAGAAAAACCGGGCAGCCCGAAGGG
>CAMFFI010000085.1 GCA_945949625.1 uncultured bacterium
ACCTTTCGCCGTAGTTTTTGCCGCTATGGGTATAACATTTGAAGAATCCAATTTCTTTATTGAAAGCTTTAAAGAAACAGGCGCAATTGACCGTACAGTGCTTTTTATCAATTTGGCAAACGACCCTGCAATCGAGCGTATTTCAACGCCGCGTATGGCTCTTACAGCCGCAGAATACCTGGCTTTTGAAGAAAATATGCACGTTCTTGTAATTATGACGGATATTACAAACTACGCCGATGCACTTCGTGAGGTTTCAGCCGCTCGAAAGGAAGTACCGGGCAGACGCGGTTATCCGGGATATATGTACACCGACCTTGCAACTCTTTATGAGCGTGCAGGACGTCAAAGAGGTAAGGACGGTTCAATCACCTTAATTCCTATTTTAACAATGCCTGAGGATGACAAAACTCATCCGATTCCTGACCTTACAGGTTATATTACAGAAGGACAAATTATCCTAAGCCGTGAGCTTTACCGTAAAAACGTCACTCCTCCGATTGATGTATTGCCTTCGTTGTCACGTTTAAAGGACAAGGGCATCGGTAAGGGTAAAACACGAGAGGACCATGCAAGTACAATGAATCAGCTTTTCTCTGCATATGCAAGAGGAAAGGACGCTAAGGAGCTTATGGTAATTTTAGGCGAAGCTGCACTTACCGACATTGACAAGCTCTATGCAAAATTTGCTGATGAATTTGAAAAGCAGTATGTTTCACAGGGTTACAATACCAACCGCGAAATCGAGGAAACCTTAGATTTAGGCTGGAAATTGTTATCAATTTTACCAAGGTCGGAGCTGAAAAGAATTGATGATAAATACCTTGATATATATTATGGCAAATAAGGTGTGATATAAATGGCATCCACACAAGTAAATCCTACCCGAATGGAGCTTACAAGGCTGAAAAAGAAGCTTGTAACAGCCACAAGAGGACATAAGCTGTTAAAGGATAAACGTGACGAGCTTATGCGGCAGTTTCTTGATTTGGTTCGAGAAAACAAGGAATTAAGGGAAAAGGTTGAAAAGGGAATAGAAAAAGCAAACAAAAATTTTGTTCTTGCCCGTGCGTCTATGAGCGAAGAGGCACTCTATACGGCTTTGCTTGCACCAAAACAGGATATTTCAATAGATGTTGATACCAAAAACGTTATGAGTGTTGATATACCTGTATTTGACGTAAAAACAAGAACGCCCGACAAAAACGATATTTTTTCCTACGGTTTTGCTTTCACATCTTCAGATTTAGATGACGCTGTATTTTCTCTTTCAGAAATTTTACCCGATATGCTAAGACTTGCAGAGGTTGAAAAATCCTGTCAGTTAATGGCGGCTGAAATCGAAAAAACTCGCCGAAGAGTTAATGCTCTGGAGCATGTTATGATTCCCGATACACAGGAAAAAATTAAATACATTACAATGAAGCTTGACGAAAACGAGCGTTCAACTCAAACAAGGCTGATGAAAGTCAAGGATATGATGTTGAAAGAAGCTCACGGGTATTAGTTCAAAAATTAATAATAATAATTAAAAAACGCACACAATACAGAATTATTCTGATTTTGTGTGCGTTTAACTTTTTGTAAGAATTACATATATAAGTATTATTATTCATTATAAGTCTGACTATGTGTAAAAACTAATGTAATTAAATTGTAATAAAAAGGTCTTTTAATTATTATAAAGAAAATTAAAAGACCTGAATAAAACAAAAATATATCTAAACTGTAATCACATTGTAGTATTTCTATTGCCGTTAAAAAGAAGAGCAATCATTCCGGAACCAACGTGAGCACCAATAACAGGACCGATTTTAAAAATCATAACTTCCTTAACCAGTGGTTTCAGCATTTCAGCCAGCTTATTTGCGCCTTCGGCATTGTCAGCATGAGCGACAACAACAGTCTGGTTTTTTATATCAACGCAGTCACGCTTTATTTTTTTAACAAATTCATCGTAAACCTTATTTGTTCCTCTGATTTTTCCAATTGTTACTAATTTGCCGTTTTCATCAACGCTGAGCATCGGCTTTATTTGCAAGGCCTTTCCAAAGGTTGCAGTAACTGCGGAAATTCTTCCGCCTCTTTTAAGCTGGTCTAAATCGTCAACAACAAAGAAATGGCAAATCTTTAATTTGTTTTCCTCAATATAATCCCTGAGCTGTTCAATTGTGTAGCCTTCTTTATACTTTTGAGCCGCCATATAAACAAGAAATCCCTGACCTGCCGAATCACAGCAAGGGTCAATGATATATATTTTCCTGTCGGGGTATTTCTCCTGCAAATCCTTTACAGCAATTTTACAGGTGTTGTAGCTTCCGCTTAATCCTAAGGAAATGCAAACATACAAAATATCTTTACCTTCTTTAAGATAAGGCTCAAAATAATTAAAATAAGAATCGTAATTTATCTGACTTGTAGTAGCATTGATACCGCTTTTGAGCTTTGTGTAAAATTCATCAAGGCTCATTTCTCTTGCGTCAAGATAATATTTGTAGCTTTTTCCCTCCATTTGATATTCCATTGGCAATACGTCAACATTGTATTCCTTGGCAAGACTATCGGGAATGTCGCAAGAAGAGTCGGTTATAAGAACATAATCCATTTGAATCCTCCATAGTTATATTATTTAATTTGATAACATATAAATTGTATCAAAGAAGATGTTAAAAGTCAACAAAGGAGGATTACTATGGGAAGATGCAGATTTCAGGAATTAAGACGTAAAGAAGTGATTAATCAGCGAAACGGATTCAGAATAGGTTTCGTTGACGATTTAGAGATTAATACGGAAAGCGCCGATTTGCGCGCTTTAATAATATTCGGAAGATGTCGTTTCTTTGGTATTTTCGGCAGGGAAGATGACTTTGTAATCCCTTGGCAGAACATAAAGCTTATCGGAGAAGATACCATTCTGGTGGATTTTTGTGCGTCAAAGGGCGAAAAACGTGAAAAAAGGGGATTCTTTGGCAAAAAATTCTGACTTTAAAAATTCGGCGTGGTAAGCTGTTTTGACGAAAATCAGCTAAATAATTTGTGTAATACTTACAAAGAATTATTTTATTAAAGAAATAAAATGGCTTTTTAATGCTGTATAGGAATTAAATCTCGTTTTTGAAAATTTGCATTTTTTAAATCTTTGTGTTTTAATACAATTCGAAATTGTGTGTTTGATAAAATTTTAACGACTAAAGAAGAAGTATGCTTGCATACCCAAATCAAGGGAGGATAAATTTTTGAGACGCAAAAATGCAAAGCACATTGCAAATGTGCAAAAAGAATCAAAAAACAAAAAACCACTCTTACAAAGGACGTATATTAAATTCTCAGCTTTTGTTATTGCTTTTGTTTTAATAGGTGCCGCATTGATTGTACCTACAACAACTTTAGCTCCTGATGTTGAAGCTATCGCAAACCAAAAAGCAATTGCTTTCAGTGTAGGCGATTTGGAAGATTTTTCAGATGTAATAGTTTCAAACTGCAAAACAGAAGTTGCTACCGAGCCTGTAACTGAGCAGGAAACCAAAGAAACAACCGAACCTGCTGTCAAGGAAGAGGAAGAAACTCAGCCTGTTACTGAAGAAACGACTGAGCCTGAAACAGAGGAAGAAACCGAAACAGAGGCAACCGAAGATAAGACAAGTTCAACAATTGTTGACGAGGTTTCATCAAGCGTTTCTAAAAGCGACTACCTTATTTCCATAAGTAATCCGGATGAAAACTATAATCCGGGAACTGTTTATCTTTCAGACAGTGACAGAGATTTGCTTGAAAGACTTGTAATGGGAGAGGCCGGCGCACAGGGCTTTACAGGATGTGCTTTAGTTGCACAAGCTGTAAAAGACACAATGGTTTCAGACGGAATCAGCACTGTTTCAGACGTTATTTCAAAATATGGTTACTACGGCAGTACTTCAAATAGGCCGAACAGTGACGCTGTGGAAGCTGTAAGCTACATATTCGACCAGAACGGCTCAGCAGTTCAGCATAGAATTATGTATTTCTATGATACAAAATTTTGCTCAAGTAAATGGCACGAAACTCAGAACTTTGTTCTTGAATATTGCGGAACAAGATATTTTGACAGAGCTTAATTAAAAACTTAATAAAAAATTAAAATCAAGTATGAAAAATACTTGATTTTTTTTTATTACTGTGGTATTATATTTAGGCATTTCGCACGCTGATGCTTATCGGTTGGGTGCAGAAGAGTGTTTTTTCTGTAATATCCGATAAAAACAAAAGCACAGCGGAGGTTTTAACCTAAGGAGGAAATTAAAATGGCAGTAGTATCCATGAAACAACTTTTGGAGGCCGGCGTACATTTCGGTCACCAGACAAGAAGATGGAACCCTAAAATGGCTGAATACATCTTCACAGAACGCAACGGTATTTATATTATCGACTTGCAGAAAACAGTTAAAAAGCTTGAAGAAGCTTACAACTTTGTAAAAGAAGTTGCAGCTGAAGGCAAAAATGTACTTTTCGTAGGCACAAAAAAGCAGGCTCAGGATTCAGTTAAGGAAGAGGCAGAGCGTGCAGAGGCTTACTATGTAAACGCAAGATGGCTTGGCGGTATGCTTACAAACTTTACAACAATTCGCAGAAGAATTGCTCGTTTAAAACAGCTCCGTGCAATGCAGGAAGACGGAACATTCGATTTACTTCCAAAGAAAGAAGTAATTAAATTAAATCTTGAAATTGAAAAGCTTGAGAAGTTTATGGGCGGAATTAAGGATATGACCGAAATGCCCGGTGCACTTTTCATTGTTGACCCAAGAAAAGAAAGAATCGCTGTTTCTGAAGCTAAAAAATTAGGTATCCCGGTTGTAGCTATTGTTGATACAAACTGCGATCCTGACGAAATTGATTATGTAATTCCCGGAAACGACGACGCTATTCGTGCAGTAAAACTTATTGCAGGCGCAATGGCTGACGCTATTATCGAAGGCAGAGAGGGACAGGTTGGCGCTGCTGCCGTTGATAATGACGACGAACAGGCTGAAGAAGCTGCTGAATAATTTGCATTGTAAAACAAAAGAATTACGAGAGGATTGATATATATGAATTTTACAGCTCAAGATGTAAAAGCATTAAGAGAAAAAACAGGCTGCGGTATGATGGACTGCAAAAAAGCTCTTACAAATGCTAACGGCGATATGGATAAGGCTCTTGACTTTTTAAGAGAGCAGGGACTTGCAAAACAGGCTAAAAAAGCAAGCAGAGTTGCCGCTGAAGGTATTGCTTATGCTTGCACAAATGAAGATAAATCAGTCGGTGTTGTAATTGAAGTAAACGCCGAGACAGACTTTGTAGCTAAGAATGCAGACTTCCAGTCTTTTGTAAAGACCTGTGCTGAAACTGTTATGAATCAGAATCCTGCTGACGTTGAAGCTCTTTTGGCCTTAAAGGCAGAGGGAACAGAAATGACAGTAGCAGAGCTTTTACAGGAAAAAGTTCTTACAATCGGCGAGAATATTCAAATCAGACGTTTCCAGCGTCTTGAAGGTGCTTGTGTTGCCTATGTTCACGCTGGCGGAAAAATCGGC
>CAMFFI010000086.1 GCA_945949625.1 uncultured bacterium
TAATTACGGAATACAATATACAACAATTGTAATGACGCTGTCGGTATTTGCCTTAGTTGAAATAACAATCGAAAAGACCTTGCAGGCTACGGGAAATATGATTTTTCCAATGCTTTTCCAGCTGACAGGCGCTGTAACAAATATAATTTTAGACCCTCTTTTGATTTACGGAATAGGTCCTTTCCCGCGCCTTGAGGTTATAGGTGCAGCGGTTGCAACTGTTGCAGGACAGTTGCTGTCTATGGTATTTGCAATTACCATTCTTTTTGTAAAAAGTCACGATATAAAAATCTGCTTTAAAGGGTTTAAAATTAACTGGATAACAGTTAAAAACATTTATGCTGTGGGATTTCCGTCAATTATTATGCAGTCAATCGGTTCGGTAATGATTCTGGGGTTGAATGCTATTCTCATTACATTTTCAGAAATTGCTGTTTCTGTTTTGGGCGTTTACTATAAGCTTCAGAGCTTTATATTTATGCCTGTTTTTGGTTTGAATCAAGGTGTTATGCCTGTAATCGGCTATAACTACGGTGCAAGAAATAAAAATCGTTTGTATTCAGCGCTGAAATATGGCATAATAATAGCAATAACAATAATGGCAATAGGAACGGCAGTTTTTTGGATTTTTCCGGAACAGCTGCTTTCACTTTTCAGCAGTACAGGACAGACTGATTTGCAGGAGTTTATTAATTTAGGCGTTAAGGCTTTCAGGATTATAAGTCTTTGCTTTATTCCAGCGGCAGTGGGAATAATGCTTACAACGCTGTTTCAGGCAGTGGGCAAGGGCTTACGCAGTTTGTTTATGTCATTTTTAAGACAGCTTGTGCTTATTCTGCCTATTGCATTTCTCTTGTCAAAAATCGGACTTGATTATGTGTGGTACGCTTTTCCCATTGCTGAAATCGGCTCATTGGCAGCAGGAATACTATTTTTTATCAACTTAACAAAGGGCGATTTTAAAAAATTAAGGTAACTTTGTCCTCCTTTTTGCATATATTTGCAAAGAGGTGATATAATTGGATAACGAAAAAAGCTTTATTCAAAATGAAATTACATATGATGAAGGCTGGCAAAGTGTTTCAACGCCTGAATACGCTCAAACTGTAACCTATGAAAATGAAGATGTTGAAAATTCAGAAGATGACAGCTCGGCAATAACCCTAAAGCCTAAAAAGAAAAGAGAAACTCCAAGACAGCTTTTGATTATAATACAGCTTGCAGTTTGTCTTTTAGTATGTATTTTCGCTTATGTTATTAAAAACTTCGGCGGTGAGCTTTATACTGCTGTTCACAGCTGGTATAAAACAGAGCTTAACAGTCAGCTTGTGTCCGAGGGAAAACTAAGCAACATCGATTTTTCAGAGATTTTAAAAGGCAATGCAACAAATGATGAAGCTTAAGGCTTTTGGAATTGAAATATATGTTTCTTTTACTGTTGTAGCATTGTTTTCGATATTTGTTTTGTTTGACAAAAGCGGTAATTTGATTTGCTGTTTCATATCTGCTTTTTGTCATGAAACAGGTCATATTTTTACAATGTGCAGGTTTAATATGAAGCCGGAAAAAATCAGAATTTCATTGTTTGATATTAAAATTCTTGACAATAACAGGAATTTGTGCAGTTACAATGAAAATTTAGCAGTTGTTTTATCGGGTTCAGCCGCAAATTTTTTATTATTTATAATTGCAGGTATATTATTTCTTTTTATAAAAGCAGAAATACTGCTGCGGTTTTCTGCGGTAAACCTTTTTACGGGAATGTTTAATTTACTGCCTGTGTCAAATCTTGACGGAGGTCAGGCGCTTTATTTGCTATTGATACGAAGGTTTTCCGAAAAAACAACCGACAGAATAATAGACTTTTTAACGGTATTGCTTATTTTACCCACAGCGGTTATTGGATTTATAGTGCTTTTTAAGTCAAAATATAATTTTTCCCTTTTACTTATAAGCGTGTATTTATTATCTGCATTGATACTTAGAAAAAGCAAGTTTTATTAACGGAGGATTAAATGATAAACAAGGACGTAGAAAAACTTTTATTAAAGGTTCAGAAACCCGGCAGATATGTAGGCGGAGAATTAAACGCAGTAGTAAAGAATAAAGAGGACGTGGACGTTCGCTTTGCGTTTTGCTTTCCCGATACCTACGAGGTCGGAATGTCGCACTTAGGAATGAAGATACTATACAGCCTTTTTAATTCCGTTGACTATATTTGGTGTGAACGTGTGTTTGCACCTTGGATTGATATGGAAAAGCTTATGGTTGAAAACGATATTCCGCTTTACGGTCTGGAAAGCGGAGATCCGATTACGGATTTTGATTTTATAGGCTTTACATTACAGTATGAGCTTAGCTATACCAATGTCCTTAATATGCTTAAGCTTGCAAAAATTCCGATTTATTCTAAAGACCGAAAGGAATTAAACAGAATAGTTGTTGCAGGAGGTCCTTGTGCCTGCAATCCCGAGCCAATTGCAGATTTTATTGATATTTTCTTCTTAGGAGAAGGGGAAGAGGTTGACCTTGAGGTGATAGAGCTTTACAGAAAATGTAAGGCTGAAAACAAAACTAAGGCAGAATTTTTAAAACTTGCGGCACAAATTGAGGGCGTTTATGTTCCTTCTCTGTATGATGTGACCTATAATGAGGACGGAACGATTAAATCGGTTACACCAAAGGAAAATGCTCCCGCCGTAGTAAATAAGCGACTTATAATGAATATGGACGATTCATACTATCCAGATAACTTTGTTGTTCCTATGGTTGAAATTGTTCACGACAGGGCAGTAGAAGAAATTTTCAGAGGCTGTATAAGAGGCTGTCGTTTTTGTCAGGCAGGTTATATTTACAGACCGGTAAGAGAAAAGTCGGCTGATGTTATCAATTCCCAATGTCATACTCTTTGTGAAAACACAGGCTATGATGAGGTTTCGCTTTCCTCATTAAGCTCCAGTGATTACTCAAATATTGTGCCCTTGCTTGAAAAGCTGAATAAATGGTCCAAAGATGAAAAGGTAAGCATTTCGCTGCCTTCACTCAGAGTTGACGGTTTCAGCGACGATATAATGAATAAAATAAAAACCGTGAGAAAAAGCGGATTAACCTTTGCTCCCGAAGCAGGCAGTCAGCGTTTGCGTGATGTAATAAACAAAAATGTCAGGGAAGAAGAGCTGTTATCAACCTGCTCGGTTGCTTTTAACGGCGGCTGGACAAACGTAAAGCTTTATTTTATGATTGGTCTTCCTACAGAAACTTTTGACGATGTTGCGGCAATCGCAAAACTTGGTCAGAGCGTTGTTAATGAATATTACAGCTGTCCAAATAAACCAAAGGGTAAGTCTGTAAATGTAACAGTATCTACGTCTTCATTTGTGCCAAAGCCCTTTACTCCTTTCCAGTGGGAGCCTCAGGATACTATTGAACAGCTCCACACTAAGCAAAAGCATTTGAAAGAAAGCATAACTACAAAGAAGATTAATTACAATTATCACGATGCAGATACAAGCTTTTTGGAGGCTGTTTTTGCCCGCGGCGACAGAAAGCTGTGTAAAGCAATGGCTGTTGCCTGCGAAAAAGGATTTCATTTTGACGGCTGGGGGGAATGTTTCAGCCTTGAAAAATGGCTTGAGGTTTTTGAAGAATGCGGCATTGACCCTGCGTTTTATGCTAACAGACGCAGAAGCTTTGACGAAATATTACCTTGGGACCATTTGGATTACGGTGTTACAAAGGAACATCTTATAAGAGAATGTAAAAAAGCCTATGAGGATACGCCCACTCCTCATTGCAGATTAAAATGCAGTAATTGCGGTGCGGCAAAATATAAAGGAGGTGTCTGCTTTGAAAAACGTAAGAGTATGGTTTAAAAAGCAGGATGAATGTATTTACATTTCACACCTTGATTTGAACAGATGTATGCTCAGGGCGTTGCATAAAAGCAAGCTCCCAATATGGCATACCGAAGGGTATAATCCTCATCCCTTTGTAACCTTTGCACTTCCGCTTTCTTTAGGCTTTGTGGGTGAAAAGGAAAGTATGGATATTCGCCTGCTTGATGAAGAATATCCGTTTGAGAAAATCAGGGAAGAGCTGAACAAATGTCTGCCAAAAGGCATAAGAGTTTTTAAAGTGACCGAGCCTGTAATGAAACCGGGAAAAATTGCCTACGCAAGCTTTAAAATGTGCCTTTCAAGCGATAAGATTTCCTGTGACAGACTAATGGAAATTTGTAAGGAGCTTTTTAGTCTGGACGAGATTTTAATTGATAAGAAATCCAAAAAAGGTGTAAAGCAGGTTGATTTAAAGCCTTCTTTAGTAAAATATTCTCTGAACAGGCAAATAGGATGCGTTGAAATAAATATAACACTTCCTGCCGGTAGTACAAATAACGTAAATCCAAATCTGATTTTAGACGCTCTTAACAAGTATTACAGCATAGAAGTAAATTCAAAAACAACAAGACTTGATATTTTTGATGAAAATTTTGAAGAGTTTAAGTAAGTCAATATGTATTATTATTCTTTAAATGAATATTTAAAAAATACCTTTGGAGAAAAGGTTTATAAAATCTCCTTAAACGGCGGTATGACCTGTCCCAATCGTGACGGTACTCTGTCGGATAAAGGCTGTATTTTTTGCAGTAAAGGCGGCTCCGGTGAATTTTCTGCCGATTACAGACTGTCGGTAACCCGGCAGATTGAACAGGCAAAGGCTAAGGTAAAAAGAAAAATAAAAACAAATAAATATATTGCATATTTTCAGGCTTTTACAAACACCTATGCTCCTGTTGCTTATTTAGAAAAGATTTTCACAGAGGCTGTAAATAACAGAGAAGTGGCAGTCCTTTCGGTTGCAACAAGACCGGATTGTCTGGGCAGGGATGTTCTTGATTTGCTTGAACGTCTTAATAAAATCAAGCCTGTTTGGGTTGAGCTGGGATTGCAGACAATCCACCCTAAAACGGCTGAATATATACGAAGATGCTATGATTTGAGTGTTTATAATAATGCGGTAAAAGAATTAAAATTCCGTGGCTTGCAGGTTATAACTCACGTTATTTTAGGCTTGCCCAATGAAACTAAAGAAGAAATGCTTGAAACCGTAAGCTATGTGGGAAAATACACCGACGGTATTAAGCTTCAGCTTTTGCACGTTTTAAAAGGAACTGATTTGGAGAAAGAATACAAAAACGGCAGTTTTAAAACCTTGTCTATGGAAGAGTATATAGACATTCTTTGCGATGCAGTTGAAATATTGCCTGAAAATGTTGTAATACACAGGCTGACAGGGGACGGTGATAAAAAACTGCTTGTTTCACCAATGTGGAGCGCCGATAAAAAGCGTGTTCTAAATGCAATTAATAAGGCGTTTAATGAGAAAAATGTAACCCAAGGAAGAAATTTTAAAAATACAACTGAGTAAAATAAAAAAATGACTTGATTTTTTTAAATATTTTGGTATAATATACTGCGGCAGTAAAAAATGGAGAGATGTCCGAGCTGGCCGAAGGAGCATGATTGGAAATCATGTGTACGGT
>CAMFFI010000087.1 GCA_945949625.1 uncultured bacterium
TCAACTACTCCTTCACCTGCATCAAGTACTACAATAAATGCAAGTACAAGCAAAAGCACCGCTTTTATAAATCCGCTGATGGGCAATGAATCAAACATTGTGAATAAATTATTCATTTAACATACACCTTTCTGAATTCTAAACAGCATTTGTAAAATAAATCACCTTGCACAGCGCCGTAAATGGCGCAATATAAACGGTTATAAAACCGTTAAATTATACTTACCACCTCACAGATTTGGTTAAAATAAATAAGCCGATAAACGCACTCAGTGTTACTACATTTTACGGCTTGTTATTGTTATCATTAATATACAACAGAAAGTGCAACAAAACTGCAACAAAAACAAGCGATTTTTATGTACAGTTTTAATAATTTGTATATAAAACCAAAATTTTACAACATTTGCGTATTTTGTTGCACTATGTTGTTTATTATTGTAATCGGCAGACAGGTTGATATTGCAAGGCATTTTTGCACGACTGTTTCACATCAGTTTCCAATATAGAAAAAAGAACCGAAGTTTTGCACTGAAAACATCGATTCTTTCCTAAATTATAATTAATTTTAAATTCTATTTACTTTTCCTGCAAAGGCGGCAAAGACGCAGTTGTCATTTCTGCCCATGAATACTGCCTCATATACTCGCCTCTGTAATTATTCACTGCCCACATATTTCCCCGCAAAAATTCAAAATAATCACATTCAACCGCGTCAACCTTAAGGCTTATGGTGTTCCTGTTTTTAACAATAATATCTTCTGCACCAACCTTTGAAAGTGTATTTTTCAAATCATATATCAAATTACGCAGATTGCTTCGCTGTGAAATACTGTCGGGCTTATCCTCCCAAAGCACAGCCATAAGCTCTCCCATTGTGCAGGAGGTTCCTCTTCTGTCGGTAAGATAAGCAAAAAGCTCTTTTGTTTTTTTTCTGTTAAAAATAAGCGGTTCACCGTTGATAAACACCTCAAAATTTCCAAAACAGTAAATTCGGATTTTTGATTTTGCACATATTTCAACCGGATGACGCAGGTTTTCCAAAGAATTCTTAATTTGAGCAACGTCTACAGGCTTAAGCAGATAATCGCTTGCATAAAGGCGAAAAGCGTCCATAGAATACTCTGAAAATCCCGTTACAAATATGATGTTTATGTTTTCGTTTATGTCCTTTAGCTGTTTTGCAAGCTCTAAGCCGGTCATTCCACGCATTTTTATATCTAAAAAAGCAATATCGCAGGAAACCCTGTCGGCAAAGCTGATTGCTTCAAGAGGCTGTCGAAAGCTGTATATTTCAGCATTTGGTTCAGCTTCCTTAATTGTATTGACCAAAGCCTCCAACGCAAGCTTTTCGTCATCTACTGCAATAATATTCATATCAGCAACCCTCCCTGGGAATTTTCACCGTTACTGTTGTGCCTTTTCCAAGCTCACTTTCAATTTCAAGACTTCCGTTGCACATAAGCTCAAGACGGCTTCTTACATTGTCAATGCCAACGTGGGTTTCGTTATCATTAGAAATACTCTCTGTATCAAAGCCTGCCCCGTTGTCTGAAATTTCAATTTCAAAGCAGTCGTCAAGCTCTTTTGAAGATATTTTTACCATTCCCCCGTTAAGAGTATCTCCCACTCCGTGCTTAACTGCATTTTCAACAAGAGGTTGTACTGTAAGCGCAGGCAAAAAGAAATCTTGCGCCTGAATATCATATACAATATCAAGCTCATCTTCAAAACGCATTTTTTCCAAAGCAAGATAGCTTTTGACGTGTGTCAGCTCATCAGCAAATGAAACAGGTGTTTCACGCCTTATGGACTCAAGATTTCCCCGCAGGTATTTTGAAAACTGACTGATTGCCTGCTTTGCCGCCTGAGCGTCCTTATCGCACAGGCAATATATGGAGGTAAGGACATTATACAAAAAATGGGGCTGTATCTGACTTAACATAATAGCCACCCTCATATCTGCATTTTCACGTTCCTGTGCGCAGAATTTATCCGTCTGATCATATAGAATAAAAAGAAACATAACAAACGCAGAAATAATCTGGGTAAAAATCGTTAAAAACAAACCATAGTAAAAAATTTGTATGGATAAAGCGAGCATAGGTAACATTAAATAAACTGTAAAAGCTATTTTTTCTTTTTTTGAAAGGCTTTTATGATAAACAGCAATAAAAATTGAATTGGCAATTACAGAAATAATCGCACTAATCTGCGAAATCCAGAACCAGTTACCTCGATGATATACGTTATTATTATCAAAATAATAATACAAATTTGTGAACTGAGAAATAATAAGAATCAAAACCTGAAGAATGAAATATGCAAAAACTACAATTCGCAGTTTATCTATATTCTTATTTTTGTTTTCATCAATGCAATAAAGCAAATACATAGTAAAAAGAAGTGACAGTAAATATCCGAAAAAGAATTCGCAAAAGTTAGTAATCCGGACAGAATAAAAGCCAAGAGTTCCCGGTGTTCCTTTAAATAGCAAGCCGCATATATTTGATGAAATATATGCCATAAGGCAAAGAAAAATTGCAACAAAATATCTGCTTGTCTTTTTATCTATTTTGGCACCTATGGAAACCGTTAATATTCCTAAAAAGCACAAAAGCAAACCGCATATCTCAACGGCAAGATTTATTACTCTTACTTGCTCAACCATTCCTTCTATCCTTTCCCATTAAACAAACATACAAATACACCTTAATGCTTAAATTATATTACAATCAAAAATTAACGTCAAGTCGGATAAGAGCTTAAAAGAAGAATACAGCTTTAATAATGATTATGTATTTTCACATTAAAAGCCTTATCCGTATGGCGTTAATTATATAATGCAGGTCAAATATAAAATACCAAATTTTGAATATTTTTAAAAATTTTTAAAAATTTTAGAATTTTTTGAAATCCCCTTGAATTTGTCCCTGTTTTGTCTATATTGCTCTGCTATAATCACATCAAAAGGAGGCAACAAAAATGGATTACATTTTAACCACTAACAATCTTACAAAAAAATACGGCAGTAAAAATGCCGCAGACAAAATCAACATTCACGTTAAGCAAGGCGAAATATATGGACTTATCGGAAGAAACGGTGCCGGAAAAACAACAATTCTCCGAATGCTAAGCGGTCTTTCAATTCCCACGGAAGGAAGCTACTCACTACTTGGTAAAACCGGAAAGGAATTAGACGCTGAAAAATCGCATGTTGGAACGCTTATTGAAAATCCCGGACTTTACCCCAATTTATCCGCTTATGAAAACCTAAAGCTTAAATGCATCGCTATGGGCGTAAACAGCAAGGAATACATAAATAATCTGTTATCTCTTGTAGGTCTTGAAAACACAGGAAAGAAAAAGACAAGAAACTTTTCACTGGGTATGCGTCAAAGGCTCGGAATTGCTCTGGCACTTGCAGGGAATCCGAAAATTATTATTCTGGACGAGCCTATTAACGGTCTTGATCCCCAAGGCATTGTTGAAGTCAGAGAAATTCTTACAAAGCTAAGCAAAGAAAGAGGCATTACAATTATAATTTCAAGCCATATTCTTGACGAGCTTTCAAAAATTGCTAATTCATACGGAATTATTCACGAGGGCAAGCTTATTGACGAAATGACCTCACAACAGCTTGAGAAAAAGTGCGGAGAATATGTTTTCCTTAAAACAACCGACAATAAAAACGCTGAAACTGTTTTGAAATCAATGGGTATCAGCAGCTATGACTATTTCGGCGAAGATACAATAAGAATTACCGAAAAAGTAACCGATACGGCGGTAATTGTTGAAAAGCTTGTTAAATCAGGCGTCGGAGTTAAGGAAATAGCCTTAAATTATCTTTCTCTTGAAGAATATTATCTTAAACTCACAGGAGGTCACCACAATGCTTAATTTAATTAAAATGGATATACACAGACTTTTTCATACAAAGTCCTTTAAAGTTGCAATTATCTTTTCCGCAATACTGTCTTTTGTGGGAATTGCCGTAGTTTCAGGTCTTTTGCTTATTTTTCAGGAAATGATGAAATCGCCTGAAAACGCCCAGGCACTTGCCACATTCCCCTTATTCGGCTGGCTTACAAACGGCGTTACATTGCCGGAAATTGTTTTAACAGGCTTTAATGTATTAAGCCTTATGGTTTCCACAGTACTTACCGCTATTTTTATTAACTCGGAACAGGAAACAGGATATATTAAAAATATTGCAGGACAGCTTTCAAACAGAGGAACAATGATTGTATCAAAGATTTGCACAATTGCCGTAATCAACCTTGTGATTTTTGCAATATACACAGGAATATCCTCACTTGCATGTATGTTATTCCTTCAGTTTGTTTTAAAATCAGGTTCGTTAACACCTTTATTAACAACACTTGCAATTAAGTTCCTGCTTTATATGGCTATTGACGCTATTATTCTTTTCATCTGCACACTTACAAAAAGCAAAGCGCTTTCTGTTGCAATCGGTGTAATTTTCGGTATCGGAATTTCAGGATTTTCTTACAGCATACTCGGCAATATTCTTAATCTTGTTTTCAAAACCACAAATATTAATCTTTCATTCTTCACTCCCGACGGAATGAACTCAATTCTTGCAATTAACTCTGAAGCAGATATTATAATTAAAGCAATTATTGTTGCTGTTATTTACATAGCAGGCTTTATGATTGCGTCAAGCCTTGTAATCAAAAAACGTGATGTAAGATAATTTAAAAGCTGTAAATAAAGCCAAAACTGCCTTACAGGTATTTATGTAAGGCAGTTTTTATTATAGTCTATAAGTTTATATTAATAGTCGTAATCGTCGCCGTAATCGTCAAACATAAAATCAGCCCAATAATACTGGGACATATACTCGCTGTTGTATGAATTTACAGCGCCGGAATCAAGCTCCTTAAAGCGATAGTAGTCGCAGTCAAGCTTGCTGACATTAACTGCAAGGCTGTTGTATTTTTTAAATACAGCGTCACCTGCACCGCATTTTTTAAGGCTTTTCATCATAGCCGAAATAATTTTCTGTATGTATGCCTGCTGTTTCAAATCATAAGGCTCATCTTCAAAAAGGGCTGCTGCAATCTCTTTAATTGTGCAGGAGCTTCCGTGACGATGAACAAGATAGGCAAAAACCTCCTTTGACCTGCTCCTTTCAAAATGTACCGGAGTTCCGTCAGGAGTAAAAACATCAAAATTTCCAAAGCATTGAACCCGGAGAAGTACGTCAGACTTCGGCACTATCGGATGCCTGAGCTCCGCCAGTTCTTCCTCTACCTTTTCCTTTGTAACAGGCTTCATTATATATCCGCTTGCGTGAAGCTTCATTGCGTCGCCCGTATATTGGTCAAAGCCTGTTACAAAAATGATATTCAGCTTTGGATTGATGTCATTTAGCTTTTTTGCAAGCTCTACACAGCCGTCAATGTCTGTTGCTTTTACATTGAAGCATTCTGCATATTTTGAAATACCGCCGTTACCGGGTGCGGCATACAGCTTGTCTACTTTCTTAGATTTTGCGAGAGCTGTTATTATGGCGTGC
>CAMFFI010000088.1 GCA_945949625.1 uncultured bacterium
AAAATTGCGGTTCTTATTTGGAACAAATCTCTTATTTTAATACAAATGCACCCAAACTAAATTGTGGGTGCATTTCGTATTCCTTGGTGCATCAGAAATACTATTACATTTTAAAATTAGTCAGCAGTAACTTATATAATACATAATAAAGCAGACTGAAATTTTAGTAAACTGCAGTCTGATTTATTTTGCCTATTTTTTCAGCCATCAATCTCTGTACCATCATTGAACTTAAATACCAAAGTTCCGTCATTGCGAACTGTGACCGCATCAACAACCGTCAGCCAAAGGCAATTATCAAATTCGGCGAGCAGTTTGTCACGCTTTGAAAGGTCGGAAATAAAACGGTCTATTGCTTTTCTTTTTGAAAGCTTATTATCTTTCTGCTGTTCAAGCTCATCATATCTTGATTTTGCTTTTTCATAGCGGTCAACATATCTGTTGTATCTCTCAGTATATTTTTCCTGGTCTTGAGCCGATGATGAATTTTCGGCTATGCACTTTTTAGTAAGCTCGGTAACGACTTCAAGCTCACGGAGCAGTAATGTCATTTCTTTATCAATAACCTTAGTGTCAGTCAGAACATCTCTTGTAAGTTTGCAAGCCTTTATGAACGGCTCTTTGTCAGAAATCAGTCCGTTATAAACTTTGAGAAATCGCTCCTTTATTTCATCTTCGGTAATATGCGGTGTTTTGCAACAGGTGTTGTTCAAATCTTTTGCAATTGAAGTAAAACTCTCACCATTAATGGCTCTCTCAAAAACTTCACGCACAATGTCAGCTTGTGCAAGGTCAATCTCTATTTTTGTACCGTTAATTCTATACCCAAACAAAAAGCGAAGATTAACAATTTCTCCGTTTTCAAAAGCCTTACGAATACGCCACTTCTGATTTTCGCTTGCCGACAAACTTTCTGCCTGTGCGTATGACGCAAGAATGGTCATCATAAGCTCACCGTCAGCACTGATAGTGTGAATATTCTGTTCTTCAAAGAAAACATCTATACCGAGCAGTTTTAACTCTCGAACCGTTTCCAATAATGTAACCGTATTTCGTGCAAATCTTGAAATTGACTTTGTAATAATCAAATCAATATTTCCTGCTCTGCATTCACTTATAAGGCTTTGAAAGCCCGTGCGATTTGAAAAGCAGTACCGCAATATGCGCATATATGACTGTATAATCTTTTAGGTCTGCGGTTCTGCGGATGTGCCGACCACCAGGAATTACGGCATTTATCCGAGCAGAATTTCTTTTGCCGTTTATGCTTTGTCTGCACAATCGGTTTTCCGCAATGCATACAGGTTTCAAGCTGTGATTTTGTTTTTGCATTTCTCCTATAGAACGACTTAACCTTATTTATTGAAAGTCGCAGTTGATTTGCTATTTCCGAAAAAGTCACTCCATCTGAACGCATCCGTATAATACTTGTTTTCTGTTCCTTATTCATGAAAGACACCTCTGTTTTCTTTGATGTGTCTATAGGCAAAAACAATTAATAAAATCTGAAGTCCCATAGTCACAAAATTTTCTTCAAGAGTATAAGGACAGAAATATTGATTTTAAGAACCAAACAGAAAAAAGCCCGTCAGAGAAATCAATCTACAACGGACATAAGTGCTATAAAAATATTCAGTTAAATTCTGTATTTAATAAAAACACCTCCATACAATCCACTATTGTACGGAGGTGCATTAGTTTTATTTTATACTTTGATTATCTTTTGAAATTTAATTCCGGATGTCTTTTTCGGCAATCTATCCTTAACAAAACATCGGGATAAATAAAACAAGATAATTCTTTAATATTTTGAAAATTGTCGTTTTGTCAGTCGGGTAGATATCCGTTAAGATGTGTACTGTGCCACTTCCACGCAGTTTCTATAATTGTTGAAAGATCATCATATTCGGGCTTCCAGCCAAGGATATTCTTTGCCTTGTCGCTTGAAGCGATAAGTATTGCAGGGTCGCCCGCTCTGCGTTCTTCTTCAATTACTTTTATCTCTTTTCCTGTGACCTTTTTAGCCGTTTCAATAACCTCTCTTACCGAGAAGCCGACGCCGTTGCCTAGGTTGAAAATATTGCTTTCGCCGCCGTTTAACAGATACTTAACGGCAAGGATATGTGCCTGTGCAAGGTCTGCAACATGAATATAGTCACGGATGCAGGTTCCGTCAGGTGTGTTGTAATCGGTTCCGAATATGCTTATATGGTCTCTTGTACCGTTTGCCGCCTGCAAAATAATCGGGATAAGATGGGTTTCCGGGTTGTGCGCCTCACCGATTTTTCCGCTGATATGAGCGCCGCAGGCGTTGAAGTAACGCAGTGAAACATACTTCAAGCCGTGTGCCTGCTGAGTCCAATAGAACATTCTCTCCATTGCTTTTTTTGTTTCACCGTAGCAGTTAGTCGGGTTGGTCGGATCATCTTCAAGAATAGGCGTATGTTTTGGTTCGCCGTAGGTTGCCGCTGTTGATGAAAATACAATATTTTTGATATTGTGTGCTATGAGTGATTCAAGCAGTACCTTTGTTCCGCAAAGGTTGTTGTCGTAGTACTTGAGCGGATTTATCATACTTTCGCCGACAAGTGAATTTGCCGCAAAATGAATAACTGCGTCAATGCCATCCTCCTTGTCAAGAACAGCGTCTATTTCCACTCTGTTTCTCAAATCGCCCTTGTAAAACTTTGCCTTTGGATGCACAGCCTCAATATGACCTGTTTCAAGGTTATCAAAAACAATAACCTCATTGCCCTGTTCAATAAGACTGTAAACTGTATGTGAGCCTATATATCCTGCTCCTCCGAGTACAAGAATTTTCATAATGTTTCTCCTCCGGAACTTATCTCTGTCATTTTATACATCAAGTAAAAGCCAACTAAAACCATATGGCTTTAGTTCAATGGAAATACTGCACACCTCATCATCAGTGAATAAATCTCTTCCGCTTTTTACGCCGTCAAGAAACACGGATTGAACCTTATCACTAAAATTAAAATATGCAAGCAACTTTTTATTTTCATATTCTCTGCAAATTCCCAGAACGCTGTCAGAACCTGTATCCACTGTCTGAAAATCTGCTTCTGCTCTGAAAACCTCGTTTTCGGCTCTGCATTTTTCAAGTTTCAGAATACTCTGAAAAATCCTGCCCTGAACCGTATCTGAGTCATCGCAGTTTTCGGCAAGCTTCCAATTAAACTTTCCTCTGTGCAGATAACGGCTGTCAACACTCTTTTCGGGATTATCGTGATAGCTGTAATCATTGAGCTGTCCTATTTCATCGCCGCTGTAAAGAACGGGAATACCGCTTTGCGTGAGCATATAAGCGTGGAGCATAATATCACAGTCAATTGATTTTTCAAGCTTGTCCGTATCCTTTTCTTCAAGTGCAGCTTCTATTCCGCAAAGACTTGCCGTTGTTCCGCAAAGCCGAGCGTCACCGAGCCTTGGGTCATTATTATAAAGCTCTCCCCTTGCGTTGCTGTCGGGAAACTTTCCTGTAAAATAATCATTAAGGAATTTTTTATGCGGTATCTCGCTTATGCCAAATTGCTTTAGCCAATCATAATCCAGTCCCCAGCCTATGTCATCGTGACAACGCAGGTAGTTTAAAAAGATATAATCTTTCGGCAATTCGGAAAGCTGTTTCATCTGACGTTTAAGAAGTCTTACATCTTTTGTTGCAACGGTGTGCCATGTACTTGCCATCGTTGTTACATTATAAAGCATATGACATTCGGGCTTTTCAACAGTTCCGAAATAAGGCACAACCTTTGACGGCTCCATAACAACCTCACCCAAGAGCAGTACGGAGGGACAGACAATTTCCGTTATTATGCGCATCATTCTGACAAGCGAATGAACTGTCGGAAGATTGCGGCAGCTTGTTCCAAGCTCCTTCCAGATATACGGAACAGCGTCAAGTCTTATAACATCAATTCCTCGGTTTGCAATTGAAAGCATATTTCCGACCATATCATTGAACACTACGCAGTTTCCGTAGTTCAGGTCCCATTGATAAGGATAAAAGGTAGTCATCACAATTTTGTCGCAGTCGTCAAGATAAGTAAAATTCCCCGGTGCTGTTGTCGGAAAGACCTGCGGAACAGTCTGTTCAAATTTATTGGGATATTCCCAATCATCAAAGAAAAAATATCTTTTTTGAGCTTCAGTATCGCCGTTTCGTGCTGCTCTTGCCCACTCGTGGTCCTCACTTGTGTGATTCATAACGAAATCAAGACAACAGCTTATTCCGTTTTTATGACACTCGGCTGTCAGCTTTTCAAGTTCAGCCATTGTGCCAAGCTCGTGCTGAACCTTTCTGAAATCAGATACGGCATATCCGCCGTCGCTCCTGCCCTTTGGAGTTTTCAGCAAAGGCATAAAATGCAAATAATTTACTCCGCATTTCTTTAGATAGTCAATTTTTGCTCTTACACCATTAATGTTGGCTGCAAAAGCGTCAACATACAACATCATACCGATTATATTTTTCGTTTTATACCAATCGGGATTTTTCTCTTTTTCTCTGTCAAGCTTTTTCAATGAGCTTTTTCGATGCCTGTAATACTCGTATAATGAATTACATAACCAGGAAAAGGCTTTCATATCATTATTATACACTTCACAATACAGCCATTTCAGCTCATCATAGCGTTTTGAAAAGCGTTCAACAAATTCCTTTTCCCACTTAGCTGATTTATTCACTGCTCATCACCTCAATTTATGGTAATCTGTCAATCTCTCCGATAGTAGGCATAGCAGGTATCGCACCGCTTCTGCTTGTTGTAATTGCCGCCGCATTGTTTGAAAATGCCAGCATATCCTTTATTTCGTCCTCCGTCAGGTCTGACGGGTTGTATTTTCCAATATGCGCCATACGGCTTAAAAATGCACCGAAGAATGTATCGCCTGCACCGTTTGTATCTGCAACCGTAACACTTACGCCGTCAACAATTCCTGCGCAATCTTTAAAGCGATAATATGCACCCTTTGCGCCGAGAGTTACAAGAACGAGCTTAATATTATACTTGTCACATAAGTATTTTGCTCCCTCTTCAACATCGGTTTTTCCGCTGATAAGAGGTAATTCCTCATCTGATACTTTTAATATATCTACTAAATCAAGCGGTTTTTTCATCTGTTCAACTGCTTCATCTAAACTGCTCCAAAGGCTCTCTCTGTAATTCGGGTCATATGAAATTACCGCTCCGAACGATTTTGCACGCTTGACTGCTGAGATTGTTGCCGTTCTTGAAGGTTCAGCGGTAAGGCTGACAGAGCCGAAGTGAAGTATATGCGTATTGCTCAGATGCAAATCAATTATTTCGGATGCAGATAACAATGTGTCGGCACTGTTTTTTCGATAGAAAGCAAAACTGCGCTCTCCGTTTTCGTTTACCGAAACTACCGCAAGCGTTGTGTTGGCACTTTTATCGGTAATAACGCCGTCTGTACTGACATTATATTTTTGTAGTGTATCGCACAAAAATCTTCCGAAAGAATCGTTACCGCCCTTTCCG
>CAMFFI010000089.1 GCA_945949625.1 uncultured bacterium
TGCGTTTGCAAGTATAGTGTTTGCTTCAATTCACAATTTACAATTGAAAAATTTTAACAAAATATTTGTTTGTTTTTCATTTACCGATTAGAAAATAGTTTTGGCAGGTAGCGTGGTGCTGCCTGCCGTTTTTGTTAGTATGTATTCTTTTTTAAAGTATTTTTGTATTGACGGATATATGAATATACTCTTGACAAAAGCAAGAGCGTTGTTGTGCTTTGCAGTCATTTCCACCCCGACCATTTTAATTCGAAAATATTTGAAAAACTAAACAGTAAGGATATGAAATATCAGGCTGTTATTGTGTTGTCGGCTCAAAAAATCAGGTTGATTCTATGGGCGATATCGACAATGTTTATACCTTAGGGTAACGGTAATAATCCGAACCACGGTTTATCGTGGCAGATTTGCCCTTACTCTTCGTTAAAATACTCGTTAATCCGAAAGGATTAACTGCGTTTTGTGCCTTGATTAAGACCAAATCTGCACACGATAAACTGCAAAGCATCAAAAATGCTTGGAGTAAAGATGAGATTTGTTGTCTTGAGATGGCAGCCTTGCTGGCGCAAGGCAACAGCGAAAGCGGCAAATATCGCTTTAACACTACATTTTTGACGGGTTCGGATTATTACTGTTACCCTATGATGTATAAGTGTTGCGCGATGCTGATGACAAAGTATTGACAATCGACTGAAAAATCATTATAATAAATTTATTATAGTAAAAAAATCCAATGAAAGGGTTAAATGACGAAAGGATAATTATTATGAAAAAGACTATGAAAAGAGCATTGGCTCTTGTTCTTGCAGCTCTTGCAATCGTAGCTGTATTTGCAGGATGCTCAGGTAAGGCTAATAACGATGCAAACACCGATACCGGCAACGACACAACTGCTAAAAAGTACATTATCGCAACAGATACTGTATTTAAGCCATTTGAGTACACAGACGCTCAGGGCAACTTTGTTGGTATTGACGTAGAAATTCTTGCTGCCATCGCAGAGGATCAGGGCTTTGAATACGAGCTTAGGTCACTTGGTTGGGATGCGGCTATCGCTGCCTGTCAAGCAGGTCAGGCAAACGGTATGATTGCCGGTGCTTCCATCACAGAGGAAAGAAAGAATTCAGGCTGGATATTCTCTGATCCATACTACATTGCAACACAGTGCGCAGCAGTAAAGGCTGATTCCGAAATCAACTCAATTAAGGACCTCAACGGTGCTCAGGTGGCTGTTAAGACAGGTACACAGGGTGCTCAGTATGCAGAGTCGCTTAAAGATGAGCTTGGCTTAAAGCTTACATATTTTGAGGATTCTCCTACAATGTATCAGGCTGTAACAGGCGGTCAGTGTGTTGCTTGCTTTGAAGATACTCCTATTATGAAGGCTTCAATCAAGGACGGAGATCTTGCACTCAAGGTTCTTGAGGATTCCGAAAACGAGGGTGCCGGCTATGGCTTTGCAATTCACAAGGCAGAAAATCAGGAGCTTATTGATAAGTTTAACGCAGGCCTTGCAAACATCAAGGCTAACGGTAAGTATGATGAAATCATCAATAAGTACCTTGGCTAATTGCTAAACTAAAAACGTATCTATTATCGGATAGGGCGTCTTTAAAGATGCCCTATCTTTGAGTTATTACCGTTACCCTATGGATAAGGAGGAGAGAGAATGATAAAAATTATCACTGACTATGGTGGGATGTTGTTCTCTGCTTTGGGTCAAACTCTCATAATGGCTCTTTGCAGCTTGCTTTTTGCCTGTATGATCGGTTTGATTTTCGGTATTCTTTCCGTACTGAAAAACAAACCTTGCAATGCTGTTTACCGTATTTTTGTAGACGTTGTTCGCGGTGTGCCTATGATTGTACTTGCGTTCTTTGTATATTTCGGTGTTCCGATGGCAGTGAATAATATGTTTTCCAATGCCCATTTTACTTTGACCGCGCTTCAGGCAGGTATTGTTTGCCTGTCGCTTAATTGCGGTGCGTATATGGCAGAGATAATTCGTGCAGGTATTCAGTCTGTTGACATCGGTCAAATGGAGGCCTGCCGTTCACTTGGTATGACATACGGTCAGGCAATGCGCAAGGTTGTGCTTCCGCAGGCTATCAAAACAATGATTCCAATCATTATCAATCAGTTTATCATTACACTTAAAGATACATCAATTCTTTCGGTAATCGGATTCCCGGAGCTTGTAAACACAACAAAGAATGTAATTTCTGTATCTATGGATTCGTTCGGCGGTTGGGCTTGTGCAGGCATTATGTATCTTGTTGTAATTACAATACTTTCATATATTGCAAAGTTTATTGAGAGGAGGATGAACCGTGGCCGTTAATTATGATAACGTAAAAATCCATGCTTCACACCTCCATAAATGCTTTGGTAAGCTTGAGGTGTTAAAGGACATAAGCACTGACATTTACGAGGGTGAGGTAGTTGTTGTTCTCGGTCCGTCAGGTTGCGGCAAGTCAACATTTCTTCGCTGTATTAATCGCCTTGAGGATATTACGGGCGGCGAAATGGTTGTTGACGGCAACCATATGGATGACAAAAAAATTGACATAAACAAGGCAAGAGAAAATATTGGAATGGTTTTTCAGCATTTCAATCTTTTCAACAACCTTAATGTTATAGACAATCTTACTCTTGCGCCTATTCAGGTAAAGAAAATGAAGAAGGATGAGGCTTGCAAGCTTGCAATGTCTATGCTTAAAAAGGTTGGCCTTGAGGAAAAGGCAGAGGCTTTTCCTTCGCAGCTTTCAGGCGGTCAAAAGCAACGTGTTGCTATTGCACGTGCACTTTGTATGAACCCTGATATTATGCTTTTTGACGAGCCTACATCAGCCCTTGATCCCGAGATGGTAGGCGAGGTTCTCAACGTTATGAAGCAACTTGCCGCCGACGGTATGACAATGGTTGTTGTTACACACGAAATCGGCTTTGCAAGGGAGGTTGCAGACAGGGTACTTTTCTTTGCCGATGGCTATATCGGTGAGGAGGGTACTCCTCAAGAGGTTATTTATAACCCTAAAACCGAAAGAGCAAAGGATTTCTTTAACAAGGTATTATAATGTCAAAGTCGAGGTGAGTCCTCGACTTTTTTTGGAGCTTGTATGAAAAACAAAAAACTGTTAGCCTCTATTTTGCTGATATTAATTTCTATGGCTTGGGGTGGCTCGTTTGTTGCCCAAAGTAAGGGCGGAGCCATTGTCGGTCCGTTTACCTTTGGATTTCTCAGATTTTTGATGGCAGGCATTGCAATTTTGCCTGTTGTTGCCATACATTCCAAAAGAAATAAGACTGCCGCGGCCGTCAGCTATTCTTCAAGAGAGCTTATCAAAGACGGAATAATATGCGGGTTTTTCCTTGCAGGCACATCGGCATTTCAACAGCTCGGCTTGTTTGCAGGCACACCGTCCGGCAAGGCAGGGTTTATTACATCCTGTCACGTACTGTTTGTTCCTATTATCGGTCTGCTGTTCAAAAACAAGGTTAAAGCTAATGTTTGGGCGTCGGTAGTAATAACCGTTTGCGGCTTATACTTGCTTTGTGTTAATGAGGGCTTTGATGTTCGGCTGTCGGATGCTTATGTGCTTGTCTGTGCAGTGATGAACGCGGCAAGAATTGTTGCGGTTGACAGATTTAAGGATAAAACAGATATTATAAAGCTTGCCTGTGTGCAGTTTTTTTCTGCATCCGCTATGCTTGGCGTACCCACATTTGCATTTGAGGCAAGGGACATTTCTTCTTGGTGGTCAACGGTAAATCAAGGTAGTGTGTGGATGGCATTGCTTTATGCCTCTGTTGTTGCAGGTGCATTTGCCTTTACCATTCAAAACGTTGCACAAAAGCACGTTGACCCAACTGTTTCGTCAATTTTGATGAGTACCGAGGCGGTTTTTGCCGTTCTTGCAGGATGGATGCTGATGGGCGACATTCTTTTGGCTAAAGAGATAATAGGATGCTGTGTGATTTTTGTTGCACTGATAATTGCTCAGCTTCCGGACAAAAAGTATAAAAACAAGGACGAGATATGATTTATTCAATCTCGTCCTTGTTTATTGTACCTATTCCTATACCGAGCCTTCCGTGCCGACAATTTTGACGAGGCATGCAAAAAAGCACGAGGAAATGGGATGCATTTGCTTTGAAAATCACGAAATGGGAATTTATTTCATCGAAGACCCCGACGGCTATTGGCTTGAAATTTTACCGTAATTCCTGATATATATTTTCAAATAATTAACTCCCTTGTAGCAAAACATACCACAAAGGAGTTTTAATATCCGGACCAAATATTTATTTTTTAATGCCAAGGTTGGACATAACTAAAATATCATGCCAAATTCACTCAACTGTTTTTGGAAAGGCGTTGCAGATGTTTTCCAATTTATCACAATCGATACGAATAGTATTCCATTTATGATCCATTGTATCGATTACTAAATAGTACTCACTATTATAACATAAAAGTGAAATATGTTCGTTTGCACAAACAGGTAAATTATCATACGCAAAATATATACTATACGATTCAGCGTTGCCTGCTTCTATTTCAATAATTTCTTGATTCTCTTCAATGCGATAATTCTTGAGATGTTTTGCATATTCAACTATTTCACTATCATCAACAAGTTCTTTTTTATGGTTCCAGCCATTTTGGTATACTAAAACAGAGGTTATTTCGCCTTGTTTTAAATCATCACTATTGCTTAATGGCAAACTCGTAAACAATCTGCTATCCCCAAATACTGACAGATAGACAAAGTTATTGTCAGGATCATTTTTTAATGTGTAGTATGTTCGTGGCAATAGTATATTTGGCTTTTGAGCTATTTTTTCATCAGTTTTTAATATATATCTTGCACCAGATTTCATTTGATGATAAGTTTTGCCATTATATTCAATAGTAGTTAGCACATCATCCTCAATATGTTCTTTGACATTGTGTCCAACGCAAAAGCAATATATTGAAATCATTAAGTAAACTACGCCTATTAAAGCTTCTATTACTAACAATGCCTTTAATAATTTTTTTGCTTTTCTTTTCATTTTTTATCTCTCGACTTTATGATGTATAATTCTATCATTGCACTAAAATAATGCGACAACACTTTATAAGTCATATTAAATTGTGGAATTATTTGGCTCTTTCATTGTAGCATAGAGTGTATAAAATTGCAAGAAAAAAGGATGAACAGCGTTCATCCTTAAATGTTTGTATTATATTTATCCTCTGCCCATTTTATTGGGTTTTCGTCAATGTATTGACAAATGTTTTGGTAATCAATATCATCACGAATGATGTGGTCATGGTATGAACGCTGAAACAAAATGTCTATTGGCAATAATTTCTTACATTCTAATGTTGATAATGATTTAAATGCACATATTATATCGGATACCGTAGGGGAGGGGCTTGTGTCAAGAGTAACATACTTTACACTTTGTGTAAGAACATACTTTACACTTTTG
>CAMFFI010000090.1 GCA_945949625.1 uncultured bacterium
CTTCCGATCTATCGTCAATTATCGGGTAAAGCTGATTGCGGCATTCTTTAACCTCTGCGTCGCTGTAATGGTCGGGATATCCGTAAATATCCTGATGGAATGTAACAATTCTCCACTTTGCATATGGATTGGAGGCGATTGCTTCTTCAATGCATTTTCTGTGTTCAACTGCAATAGCGTTATCACTTTTTGTTGATTTCAGCACAGCATTTGAATTAAGGGCAATAACCAGCACATCGCCGTAGGAGTAATAATAGTCGCCGCCGGCATTTGTTTCGCCGTAATTTGTCTGGTTAGGATTGTTGAAATGCCATGAAAGGTTAGGAACATCACAGTCGTGATTACCTGCTAATGTTGAAATCGGAAGATTGCGTAAAATGCTTGGATATAGGAAACCGGCATATTGATCTTCCTCTTTGTTTCCGTCAACCTGATCGCCCATTGACATAATGAAGCTTGAGTCCGGCATCATCTCGGTTGCGAGCATAAGTGTATTTTCCCATCTTTCGGTGTCCTTTTCGGAGCCGCCGTTGCCTACGCCAATCTGAACGTCGCCTACTGCGATAAATCCAAAACCGTTATCGGTGCTTTGAGTGATGTATGTATATTCTTCACTCCACGCTCCGTCGCCGGTTTTATATCTGTACTTATATTCTGTAGCAGGCTCAAGACCTGTGGCTGTAACTTTATTGGAATAATACTGTGTACCTGATTCGGAATTTCTGTAAGCTGTTGAGCTTGTGCCGCTGTATATACCGTCTTCTGCAAAGCTTTCGCTTGCCTTTACAATCTGAACCGACGGAACATCGTTTTCTGTAGAATACCATGAAAAATTAAGCTGGGATTCATCTGCACCCGGTGCAAGAACAATCTTTGAAAAATCAGTCCTTACCGTACTCCAGTTTTCAAGTGCAAAGGCTGATGAAACCGAAGAAAACATAACAGTTGCGGATAATGCTAAAGTCAAAACACCTGAAATTATCTTTTTAAATTTAATCATTTAATAATCCTCCTTTCATTAAGCGGCAAAATACTTTTTGTAAGTGCCGATATCTGTTGCTTCTGAAAGTTCAGCACAGTGCAGCTGAATACAAGTTGCATCAAATATATTTACGTTACCGTCGCCGTTAACATCTGCTGCAAACAATGCAACATCGTCAAGTGCGTCTAATTCTGCAGCGTAAGTCTGGATAGCGGTAGAATCCAGTATTTCTATTTTGTTGTTGGAGTCAACATCTCCCATAAGTACATCCAATCCTGTTGTGTACTTTTCAAGAATATCATAGTAAGCGTTGTATCTTATACCGCCGTTTTTCTCGTATGCGCTGGCTGGGTCAATAATAAGGATTTTACCGGGTTCAAACGTACTGATGCTGGAGGTTTGTTCTCCGCCTTCATTTCCCGGTTTTCCGCTGTTAAAGTTAAATCCGGTTGCATCCTCAGGGAATGTAACGTAGTAAATATCATCTGTTCCGGCAAGCTTCTTAGGCTGAACTCCGGGGAAAGGCAGGCACTCGTTTATTGTGCTTCCCCACCAATATACATATACTTCGTCCCAATTCATAACATTTTTGAAGTAAATTGTATTTGGAACATATTTTTCTGATACGCCTCTGAAACGTAAGCCGCCGTTCTTTTCGTAAGAATCATTTGGGTCAGGAATAAATACATTACCTAAAATAAGCTTATCGCCTGTTATGCTGTCGGTTTGCTGACCGCCTTCTGATGCTGCTATTCCGTTATTGAAATTAAGTCCTGTTGCGTCCTCGGACAACTGTACGGAATAAAGATTTGTTGTTCCCTGAACCTTTGTTGCAGGAATACCGGGGAATGCAGGACAAGCAGTTGTTCCGCCCCACCAATAAGCGTTAACTTCGTCCCAGCCTAATGTGTTTCTGAAATAGAAAATGTTTGGTACATATTTTTCAGATACGCCTCTGAAACGTAAGACGCCGTTCTTTTCGTAGAAATCTTCGGGATTGGGAACAAAAATATTTCCGATTACAAGCTTGTCGCCGGTGATGCTGTCGGTTTGCTGACCGCCTTCAGCGACTTGCTTACCGTTATTGAAATTAAGTCCTGTTGCATCCTCAGGAAGTTCTACATAATAGTAGCCCTCTCTGCCGGGTACAGGTGTTGCCTTCACTCCCGGGAATGCAGGACAAGCGGTTGCGCTGCCCCACCAATATGCATAAACCTCATCCCAGCCTAAGGCGTTTTTGAAATAGAAGTAATTACCGTCGCCTTGTGTTTCAACAAGTGCGTCGATTGCCTCTGTAAGCAAAGCGGTTTGTGTGTTTACCATATCCTGTGTAGCAGTTAATGATTCATAAACTGCCTGTGCATTTTTGGCGGCTGTAATTGCATTTTGGTATGTAACTGCTGTGTAGCCGCTCTCGTTAAGTCCGAATATAAAGTCGAGTTTTTCTTTTAACGCAGATTTGTCAACACCTACCGTAACTTTACCTGCAACAAGGTTTGATGACGGGAAAGTGATTTCGGTATTCACATCTTCAAACATATCTGTAACCTTGGGAGTAACCTTAATCTGACTTGTTTGTTCAGCAACAACCCTGAAAGGTATTGATGCAAGTACTGCCTTTTCTGAATAATTCACTGCGTCTGCTCCCGAACATACAAGTACCAGCTCGCCGTTTCCTTTTGAATTGGTAATTATATCACCTAAAGGTGAAGAAATGAAAGCATTGTCTTGTTCAGGAACGATAACGCTGTTGTCAAATTTTAAGCTGATAACATATCCTCTGAGCGTTGGTACATTTTGAAGACTTACATTAAGATTAAAGGTTTCACCAAGTGCAGGAGCACAGTTGTCAACCGAGATAATCGGCATACCTTCAACAGGCTCATCGGATAACGCTCTGTCAAGAGTTACATATTCGCCTGTGTTTGCGCTTTCGCCTTCAGCCAATGGATTGATTACATAAACCTCTGAAACGCCTTCTACAAGGTCCTGAGTAGCAAGGTTTACTGTCTGCTGACTGTCTGAGGTACCTTCTCCGCTGCCGTTGTTGAATTTAAAGTTTGTTGATTTTGATGGGATTTCGCAATAATAAACGTCGTCGGAATCCTGATATTTCTGCATTTTTACACCGGGCCAAACAGAGTTTGATTCTCCGCCCCAGTAATGAACATAAACATTATTCCAGCCTGCGGAATTTTTTGCATATACCGTACGAGAGCTGTTTTTTGTAAAGGTATATTCATATGAGTATGTGTTATCGCCCTTTACTGCGGTAAGTGTGATATTTGCCTGTGATAAAGGTGCTGTTTCGTTACCGAATGTTACATCTTGTCCGTTTTCATAGGCAACAGCCTCGCCGCCGTCAACAGAGTAATACGCACTGTCACAGTTATAGCAATAAAGCTTTATTGTAACATTGCCTACAAACTGAAATACACCTGTATTAATAGCAACTCTTGGCTCGTCGGTGTTGTAAGGCTCCCAGTGACCGGTTGCGGTTTTTGTATCTGCACCCTTGTCAATCAGGAAAATCATACTGTCGCCGGGAATGGCTAAATCAACTGTCTGCCAATCTCTCTGCTGACCTGTGTTGAAGTTGATTAATGTCTGATCTCCGGGAATGGTGTATGACCAAATGTCGTTTTCACTGTCAACAAGAGTCATATGCTCGCCAACCCATGGAACGTGCTGTCCGTCAGTTCCGCCTGCTACATAAGCCGCTGGACTAATTTCTTCACCCGTATTTGCGTCAATTCTTCCTTTCCATTCTTCAGGAAGTTTAAAATAAACGGTGCTTCCTTTTGCTGAGCTTGCGGCGCTTGTTGAAAAAATTCCAAACTGAAGAACAACAAGCAATATTGCAAGACAAAAACTAACGGTTTTTTTAATTGTTTTTTTCATAAATTTGCCTCCTTTGTAGGGTGTCAAAATTGATTAATTTAATTATAACCTTTATAAATAATAAATTATATCCTTTTTTTACCCTTTATATTGTTGTTGTTTGATATTATTAATAAAATTGTTTTGATTGTGTAAAAATATTTACCTATTTTATACAAATGTTTTACAATGAACTTGTATATTTTACATATATAGTATTATTTATAATTGCGGCTGCTGTTGGGAGAAAAAAAGAATAATAAAAAAGTCGAGTGCCTCGACACGCAATTCGTGCAGACAGTTTGTACTGACTGCAACCTTTTATGCCCGAGCGCAACCGAGCAATTTCCTATAATGTAAAAAAGCATATCATTGTTTTTGATACAATGATATGCTCGGAATTTATATGAAATATTTATTATTGATACTCAATAACATTAACCCAGTTAAGGAGAAATTCTCTTTCTTCATCTTTACCCTTAACAGACTGAGACGCTGCAACAATGGGCAACCACTGCTGAACATACTGTTTAGCAGTATCGGTTTTCTTACAGAACAAATCAAGATATTTGTTTGCAAGCTCATCGTTGCCTTTTAAGCAGAAAAGAAGATATGTTCTTGCAACATCTGCACTCGCGTTACCCTGTGTAGCGTGAGACCAGTCGATTACATAAGGGACACCTTCAGGAGTGATAATAACATTACTTGGGTTAAAATCGCCGTGGCAAACCTTGTGATGCTTGTGCATACCGTTCAAACGTGTGTGAAGCTCATATCTTGTTGTAGCGTCAAGATTTGTTTCGTCAATTTTACGTTTCATTTTATCCCAAAGCTTGTTAAGAAGAGGAGCTGTTTTGCTTTGAATTTCAATTTGAATATTTACAAACAAATCAAGATACTCATCAAGCTTATCGGGATTTTCGTCCATAAGCTGTTGCAGTGTTTTTCCTTCAATAAAGTCGCTGACAATAGCCCATTTGCCGTCAATTTTTGATACCTCGGCAACCTTTGGAATATGCAGACCTGTTTCTTCTACACGAGATTGGTTAAGTGCTTCGTTTAAAACATCAGATTTAGAAAAGTTTTCGTCAAAGACCTTAATTGTCCTATCTCCGTCTTTATATATAATCTTGTTTTGTCTTTCAGCAAGAACCTTTTCAAATTTCATTAAATATCATTCCTTTCAGTATTGAAAATAAGAAAAGTAAATTTTTACTTTGGTTATATTATACAACAATATTTTTTGCACGTATAGCGTAAAAATAGCAAAAATATACAATTAATTTTTGTAAAAAACCACAATACAACAAACTGCTTTTTGGCTTATTAACAAAATCTTTCTTTATTATTATACAATACTAACAAAAAATTCAAAAATATTCTTAATTGAAATTGATAATTCTTTAACAATTCTTTGTGCATTATTACAAGAAGATTGAATTTAATGATATTATTTCGGTTGCTATATTACTCGGTATTTATTTTTAGTGGCCATAAGTATGTTATGTTTTACTTAAACAATACATCTCGCCAATTGCGGCGTGTTGCCATGTGAAAAGTATCATCTTCGCTCCTCGCTAAAAACGTCACAGGTTTTGAACGCTTTACT
>CAMFFI010000091.1 GCA_945949625.1 uncultured bacterium
AATACAAACCTTTTATGCCCGAGCGCAACCGAGCAATTTCCTATAATGTAAAAAAAGAACCGACATCAGCGCCGGTTCTTTTTTGATTTTTGATTGTCAGTTTATATTATCTATTGTTTCGTCCTTTGCAACCTTTTCAGCCTGATTGATTATGCTCTTAACTCTGTTCTGATAAACAGTGCCCAGAGTTTTTCCGTTTAAGACGGCAATATATTTTCCGGAATCTGTTGCATAGTAGCTAACAGTGTCGGTGTCGCTTTTATCCGTATAGGTGTAGGTAACGGTCAGCGCCGGCGAGCCTGACGGGTCGCTGCTTTTTGTATCTGCCCTTTCGGTATAAGCCACATTTCTGAAAAATGTATTGAAGTTATCTCGTGAAATCAGTGTTGAACCGTATTTTACGGTAGTTGTTTCTGTTGTGGTTTCAGAGCCTTCGCTGTCAGTTGATTTCTTCGTTTCGGTAGAAAGTGTAAATTTATAATCCTTTTTGCCGTTGTTGACTGTCATTGAAGAAACTGCAGTAAAGGACGGATTTAAAACATATGTGGAGATTAAATCCTCATAGCTTGTAATTACCCACGGGAGATTTGCGCTTGACATTTTATAAATTACGTTTCCGCCGCTTTTCATCAGTAAAACATTACCCTCAGAATCAGGCTTTGCGGCAATTAAGTCAACGGTTGTATCGGGATATTTTGCAACAATGTGTGCATAAGGCTTGTCAAGACCGCAGTCGCTTATCTGCTTTTCGGAAGGATTGGCATAAGCAACGCTTTCTGCGTACAAGCCCCTTATAGCTCCTGTTACAAGACTCGTTTCGTTATCGTCGGCAAACAGTGTTTCCGGCTTTGTAATTACATATGCAGCGGAGTTTGATGAATCAGTATTTGGAACAAAAACAATTTCTTCGGAGAAATTTGTTCCGCTTAATGTAACAGACTCAGGAGTGCTGTCATCATCAGATGACGCAGAGTCGTTAATTGTAAGAGAAATCAAATCGTTTACGCTGTAAAGCAAGGCGCTGACTGCGTCGTCCGATACCAGATAAATAGGTGAGCCTGAGCCGAATTTAACATAGGTTCCAGCACCTGCCGGAGCCTCGTCGCCTACAATTATAATAGCCTTTGTTCCGTCATTATATGTAACGGTAGCAGTGGAACGGGGATTTTTAAAGCCGAAATCCTCGTCGTTTGCACCGTCAACGCTTGCTACGCTTGTAAAGTCAAGGGCGGCAACATTACTTGCAACATTGTCCACCTGTCCCGACTGCAAATCTAAGCCTTCAAAGCCTATAAGAGTGTAAACGGTTGCGTCTGATTTTTCCGTGCCGTCATCATTTTTAGTGATAGGCGTATAGGATTTGATTTCGTAACTGCCGGAGCTGTTTTCAACGTCAATCAAGGCTATATCCGACGGAGTGTATTCAATCAATGTGCCGTAGCTGTTGTTGTCAAGCTCTCCCTTATCGTTTAATAAAAGAGAAACCTGATGAACGCCTGCCTCGTCAACAGTAGAGGTAAGCGCAGTTCCCTTGTCAATAGAATCCATAGGGTCTGAGGAGTCCTTCGGCCAGAACAGAAGTGCAAGCAAAACGCCTACAAGTACAACAGCACAGGCAAGGGCAATCAATAGATATTTAGTGTTCTTTTTCATTATTTGTTCCTCCTGCGTAACCAAATTAACAATCCGGCAACAAGTACAGCAATCGGAACAATGATTACAAACAATACCATAAGGGTATTTTGTCCTGTAAGGTCAATGCCTAAAGTAGCTGCGTCCATTGATTTACCTTCAATTGTAATGCCGATGCTGTCACGGTCTGCAAGGGTATTAACAGTATTGGTAAAGAAAGCGGAGTTGTTATAGCTGTTATAGTACATATATGATTCAGAGAACATATTGTAGGAACCGAATACAACTACGTTGGAAGCAACCTCATCGGTGTTCTTCAAGGTTCCCTTGACTGCAATATTTATAGGCTCTCCCGTAATTGCGCTCTGATAATTCCAGTCGGCATTATCTTTTTCCGAGTATGGAAGTATGCAGGCTGAAGAAGAAGTAGTCAATACAGGAGTTGCTTTTTCCTCATCGGTAATCTCAACGCCTCTTGCGTAAGATGACAGACAGGGGATAGACGCATTTTTAAGGTCCTGTGTAAATACATCGTTATAGTTTGTTAATGAAATAAACGGAAGATTTGAAATAAGGAAGTTAGGATCCGATTCAAAAACAATACCGTTGCTCATTTTAATTCCCCATTTATTAAGGAATTCATCAAGGTTAGGTGTGTTTTCCAGCTCATAATTTGCTACATAAATCAAGGACTTTCCGTAATCTCCGTCATTTTCAAGCCAGTTTTCAAGCTTTTCAACAGCAGATGGGTCAAGGTCAACAGCAGGAGCAAACAGAATTGCAACCTTTGCGTCCTGGTTAAGGTTTGAGGTAGTAAGCGAAACCTCCTCAACCTGATATGCGTTTGATTCAAGTAAATCCTTAAGATTTGAATAATCTACCTCAGAGTTGCCTGTGATAAAGTTTACAATTGCTTTATCCTCTGTTGTAACATTGAGGATTGCCGTAATAACAGCCTGCTCAACCTTTGAGCCTGTAAAGTTGTAAGAGCCGTAATATGCGTAGGTTTGCTGGTCGTATTCAAAGCAATCGTCTATGTCAAGAACTCTGTAATCGCTTTCTGATTCAACAAGAAGAACGTGAGTTTTCTGAGTCCAGTCAACCTTTTCATATTTGGAAGTAAAGGTTGGAGTTTTTGACAAATCAACGTATTCCAGTTTAATGTGTGCGGAAGTGCTTTTCATATTGTTAAGAAGCTTTTCGGCCTGAACAAAGTAGCTTCCGTTTGAGGTAAAGGTGTCCTTATCAGCCAGAACATAAATTGTTATATCCTTTTCAAGGTGAGAAAGATAGTCGCGACTGTCCTCCTGAAGAGCAAACACCTGATTTGAAGTTAAATCAAGAGAAAGTGCGGGAAAACGCTCAACAAGCAACGAGCAAACAATGTTCAGAAGAATTGTCAGCGCAACTACAACAGCTACTATTACAACAGCAACAGAGCCGTGCTTTGCTTTTCTCGATTTTAAAAAGCTTTTAAAGCCGCCTTTTTTGCGTGTAACTTTAGCGGTTTCCGATGTTTCTGTCTGAACTGCGTTATTTTCGGTATTTTCGTTTTTCTTATGAAAATTCATTGTATTTACCTCCCTTAGCTCCAGCGTTTCTTTTCAAAAACACGGATAGTTAAAAAGATAAACAATCCTGAAATGCTTAAGAAAAATACAACATCTGATAAATTCAAAATTCCGTAGGTGAAGTTCTTATAATAGTTTAAGAAGTTTATACCCTCTAAGGCAGAAGAAAGCCAGTCAAAAGGAATATAGCTTATAAGGAAGTCCATAATATAAATTACAATTCCTACGGCAAAACCTGCAACTGCGGAGATTACCTGACTTTCCGTAAGGGAAGAAATAAAAATGTCTATTGCAATCAGGGTTCCGCCCAAAAGCAGAACTCCTATTGTTGTGCAAAGAATTACAGCCCAGTCGGGAGTTGTAAAAAATGAAATTACAAGTGCATATACAATAAATATAGCACAGCAGATTGCATAAAGAATGAATGCGCCTAAAAATTTACCCATTACAATCTGAAAAAGATTTGCAGGAGAGGTCAGAAGAGCCTGGTCTGTTTTCTGACGTTTTTCTTCGCTGAAGCTTTTCATTGTAATTATAGGCGTTAAGAACAAGATGATTACAAACATATTGCTGTAAACATAGGAAAGGTTTGCCGAGTCTGAGGAAAGGCAAACTCCGTAGAAGAAAAATCCTGAGAAAAAGAAGAAAACAGCCATAACAACGTAGGCTATTGCCGAATTAAAAAACGCTCCCAGTTCACGCTTTAATATTGCTCCCATTATTTTCTTCCTCCAATCGTTTTTTGCGTCTGGTCCTGAGAAATAAGACGCAGGAATGATTCTTCAAGGGTTTCGTTGCCGCTTTGCATACTTAGTATAGGGCAGTTGTTTCTTGCCATTGCGTTAAACACCTCACGTCTTATGTCAAAGCCGTTTTGATATTCAACTATGTAATTTGACGAGGTATCGCTTGTGTCCTTTTGTTTTTTAACACGGATAACGCCCTGAATATTTTTAAGACCGTCAAGTACGGTGTTTTGTGAACCTTCAATTTCCAAGGAAAGCTTTTGTTCTCCCGAAATTGAGGTTGAAAGCTCAGAGGTCTTTGCGTCTGCAACAAGCGTGCCGTTGGAAATAACAATGATTCTGTCGCAGGTTGCTGAAATTTCAGAAAGCACGTGAGATGAGAAAATAACAGTGTGCTTTTTGCCCAGATTTTTTATAAGCGTTCTTATTTCAATAATCTGCTTAGGGTCAAGTCCGACGGTCGGCTCATCGAGGATAAGAACCGGCGGATTGCCTAAAAGTGCCTGAGCAAAGCCCACACGCTGTTTATAACCTTTTGAAAGGTTCTTAATAATACGGTCCTGAACCTCGGTTATTTTTACAAGCTTCATAACCTCGGAAATATGCTCTCTTTTAGGAAGGGAAACCTTTTTTAAATCAAACATAAATTCCAGATATTTTATTACCGTCATATCAAGGTACAGCGGCGGAATTTCGGGCAGATAGCCGATTTTTGATTTTGCCTCCTTTGGATTTTCCAAAATGTCGTAGCCGTCAACAGTTACTGTTCCGCTTGTGGAAGAAATATAGCCGGTAATCATATTCATTGTTGTTGATTTTCCTGCACCGTTAGGTCCGAGAAATCCCAGAATTTCTCCTGCCTCTACGGTAAAGGAAATATCATTTACGGCTTTAATTTTACCATAGCGTTTAGTCAGGTTTTTAACCTCAACCATTGAGTTTTCACTCCTTCTAAATAGTTAATTCGTCATTTGCCGAAACTACTTAAGTCCGCATTGCAGTTGCAAAACAATGTCAAACTAAATCCAAACGGCAAAGCATTAGACCTATTATACAATAAAATTATTATAATAGGGATATTTTATTTAAAAAATCAAATTTTACTCACAAAAATTCATTTATTCATCACAAATCAGGTAAAAACAAGGTATAAAGTCCATAAATTTGCGGATAATACATTAAAACGGTTGCCCGAGTCAAATGTTTTAACAAACGATTATTTATCATAAGTAGGGACAACCCTTGCGGTTGTCCGAAAAAATAAAGTTAGTGCAGTATGACAACCCTTGCGGTTGTCCGAAATCGAATAAATCTTTTATCTTAGGGTAGGGCGGGATGCCCACATCCCGCCGTTTGCAAATAATTTTGCGGTGGCTTGTGGGTACGGCAGTCGCCCGTACCCCCTCTATCCCCCTATGAGTGGGCAGAAACATCCCGCCCTACGATGTTACAGAAACGTTTTGCTCTATTTGCGGACA
>CAMFFI010000092.1 GCA_945949625.1 uncultured bacterium
GTTTTGGAAGGCTGTATGTTTCAAGCACACCCTCGACAGGACGTGTAACAGGATTGTTATGGAGAACAATAGGCGCGTCTTCCGAGTTATCATCTTCAAGCTCTACTACTGCGTCATATTTTGAAACAAACAGAGATTGAAGTTCCTTTGCGTTTTTCTCAGTTATATATCCTGTCAGAATAAAAACGTGCTTGGTATTTGCAAGGCTTTCAATTTTTTCGTACTTTTCAGCACGCATTACATAATAATCTTCAATAAAGTTGAAAGCGTTAAGCATACCCTTGTGGGCTTTAATTATATTTTCGTTATGAACGATTGTATGTTCAAGCTCATTTATTCTGTCCTGCAAAATACTTATTCTTTCCGCAGGAGTTTGTTTTGAATCAACAGCAGGAGATGAAAATCCCATTTGACGCAAAACATCAAATAAATCTCCGCCGTCTTTCTTTTTGCATAATATAAAAACACAGGTCAGATTTTTACCGGAAGAAATAACCTCAACCTCAACACCGTCTATATCAGGGGCTTTTTCTGCAATTGTTTTCAGAATTTCTCCCTGAGATATTTCTGCCGGAAACGTTCCGATAAATGCTTGTGTTTTTTCCGTACCTTTAAACCTTAGGGACAAGTCAAAGCTTTTCCAAGGCTGAAGGCTCTCGATTTGTGAAGTGTATTTTATTATATCTGCATTTGCCTCGTTAATCTGTTTTTTACAGCTTATAATTTCATAAGCAACACGCATAATTTCAGCCGCATCATCTACAAACATATAATAGTTTTCTTTTGAAATTGGCTTTCTGCCTTCAAAAGAGGAAAACATCGAGCCTTTAACATCAATATATTTGCCCAGAATCTCCGCAGCCTGCTTTGCGGTTTGAGAGTTTTTCAGAAAAGACGCCTGCTGAGAATCGGTGTTTTCCTTAAAAAACACACTGTCCTGCAAATCTACGTTAGTAATCTCTACAACGCCTTTTCTCTGCAAAGATTCGAGAATATCCTTGCGGTGCTTTTTCATTGCACAAATGCTTATTCGCTGCATTTTTTGCATTGACATACGCTTTACACCTCCAGACTAAATAATAATATCCATTACCTTTTTATTTACTTCCTCTTGTCGGCTGACCGAGCTGTTTATAAGCTGAGCCGCCTTTTCATCGCCGAAAAGCTTTGCTTTTTCAATTTTTTCAGCCGTTATGCTTTCGGCTTTGCCGATAATATCATCTGCCTGTTTTTTTGCATTATCAGTCAGATTTTTAATTATACCGTCTGCTTTTGCGGCAGCATCATCTATAATCTTCTGTGCGTTTTCGTTTGCCTTTGCTTCCGCTTCAACAGCCGCTTGTTCAGCCTGACGAATAGCGTCCACCGTGCTTTTAGCCATATAAATCACCACCGTATTCTATAAAATTAAGTTTACTTCAACACATTAAAAAAGTCAATACACAAAATCAATAATTTTGTGTAATATTATCAATATATTAAAATCTATATCAATTTTTGTCATTGTAATTAAACAAACACATAATCAACACTCCAAAGAAAACCCCGATTATTATTCCTATTAAAATTCCTGCTAACATTTTAAACACTTCCCATATTGTGACATTTATTATATTACGGATATGCAATAATTTATTACAAAGGAGGGGTATATTGCAAACAGTATATGTAGATGTGCTTATATTTCTGAATATGATAATTGATTTCTTGATTCTGATGACGCTGAAAAATATTTTTTGCATTAATATTACATATAAAAGAATAGTTTTAGGCAGCGGATTTGCCTCTTTGTTTTCATTAATCGCACTGATTCCAAACATTAATTTTGCACTTAATATTCTTTTAGGATTAATATCGGCAGGACTGTCTGTTTTTGTTACATTCGGCAGGTGCAGTATTGCAAATTATATTAAAAGGGTGTGCGGTTTCTTTGCAATAAACTTTCTATTTGCAGGATTTATGACAGTTGTTTATATGATGTTCAAACCAAAAGGAATGATAATATCAAACAACATAGTCTATTTTAATATTTCACCGTTGCTGCTAATTATTTTAACCTTAATTTGCTACTTTATCCTGTATATGATTAAGCGTTTGTTCAATAAACAGCCTGCGGCTATGCAAATATGCAATGTATCGGTTATGATATGCAATAAAAAATTCAGTTTTAAGGCAAGAATTGATACAGGCTGTGACCTTAGGGAGCCTTTTTCGGGAAGCTCGGTTATAGTAGCTGAAAAATCTTTATTCGATGATTTAAAACCGCCTGAAGAAAACTTGAGAGTTATACCTTTTTCAAGTCTGGGCGGAGAAGGAATAATCAAAGGAATAAAAGCACAGGAAGTAATTATTAACAACAAAAAGATATTGAAAGAAATATATGTAGGATTTTGCGAAAATATTTTTACAGGCGAAATTAAAGCGTTAGTGTCAAACGATATTTTAGGAGATGATTTTTAATGAAAATTGTATTTTTCACTAATAGACTGAATAATTTGAAAAGATTCCTTCTAAAACTCAGGAAAAAGTTAGGCTTTAAGGATGAGGTTCACTATATTAACGGAAGTGAAACTCTCCCCCCACCTTTATCCAAAGAGGAAGAAACTGAGATTATGAAAAGAATTTCAAAGGGCGAGGATAATTTAAGAGAAAAGCTGATAGTTCACAATTTAAGGCTTGTTGTATATATCGCAAAGAAATTTGAAACATCAAATATTAATGTTGAGGATTTAATTTCAATCGGATCAATAGGCTTGATTAAAGCTGTCAATACATTTTCGCCCGAAAGAAATATTAAGCTTGCAACCTATGCCTCAAGATGTATTGAAAATGAAATTCTTATGTTTTTAAGAAAAACCTCTCAGATAAAGCACGAGGTGTCAATTGACGAGCCTTTGAACACCGACTGGGACGGAAACGAGCTTTTGCTTTGTGATGTGCTCGGCAGTGATCCTGACATTATAAACAGAGGAATTGAAACAAGGCTTGAGTCAAGCCTTCTGTTGCAGGCTGTTTCTAAGCTGAATAAAAGAGAATGTGAAATTATGGAGCTGCGGTTCGGACTTAACGGTAAAAAAGAACATACGCAAAAACAGGTGGCAGATATTTTGGGAATTTCACAATCTTACATATCCCGACTTGAAAAGAAAATTATTAAACGCCTTAAAAACGAGCTGGAAAAAGTAGTATAAATATTGTAAAATTTAAAAAAGTTATTGACATAAAATTTGCCTGTGATATAGTTTGATTAAGAATTTTCTTTCTATGCAGGAGGTTATATGATGATTAAAAAATATGTTTTCGGCAACCCCTTTGAAACAAACGCCGTTATTGAAAACTTTGATGAATGTAAAGATAAAATAAAAGAATTCATCATAAATGAAACAAGCTCCTCCTTTGAATTTGCAAGGCAGCTTGATGATGACGATATAATCTACGGCTTAGGCCAAAACGTTAGAGGAATTAATAAAAGAGGCTGGATTTACGAAAGCTATGCAACCGACGAAGGCAGGCATACTGAAACAGCCAAATCTCTGTATGCGGCGCATAATTTTATCCTTTTTAATTGCAGTTCACCCTTTGGAGTTTTTGTGGACGCTCCGTTTAAGGTAACCTTTGATTTAGGTTATTCCAAAATGGATGAGGCTAAAATAATTCTTCACGAGAAAAACTTTAAAATTTACATCATATACGGAGAAAACGTAAACGATATAGTTAAAGATTTCAGAAAAGCTATCGGAAAAAGCTATCTTGCTCCCTTTTGGTCCTTTGGATATATGCAGAGCCGCTGGGGGTATAAGTCTTCCGATGAATGCAGACAGGTTGTAAAACAATTTCGTGAAAACGATGTTCCGATTGACGCTCTTTTTCTGGACCTTGACTATATGAACGGATGCAGAGTTTTTACAACTAACGAAAAGGACTTTCCCGATTTTCCTGAATTTGTAAGCGAAATGCGTCAGCAGGATGTAAGGCTTGTGCCGATTATTGACGCTGCCGTTAAGGCTGAAAAGGGTTATGAAATCAGCGATGAAGGCGAAAGTCTGGGATATTTCTGTAAGGATGAAAAGGGCAACGACTATGTCGGATGCGTGTGGCCGGGATACACTTATTTTCCGGATTACCTTAATACAGAAGCCGGTCAATGGTTTGCATCGAAATATCAGTATTTCACTGATATGGGCATTGAAGGCTTTTGGAACGATATGAACGAACCTGCAATATTTTTCAGCAAAAAAATGCTTGAGGATTTACAAACGGAAATTGCAGCAAGAAAAGACTCGCCGTTTGACGCAGGCGACTATTTCAATCTCAGACACAAAGTTAATTTTTTGTGGGATTATAAAGAAATATATCACAATGTAAACGGTGAAAAAATACGACACGACCACGTCCACAATTTGTATGGATATAATATGACAAAAAGTGCCTCGATCGGTCTTGAAAAAATTCAGCCGGATAAAAGATTTTTGCTGTTTTCACGTTCTTCCTACATTGGTATGCACAGATATGCAGGAATCTGGACAGGCGACAATCAGGCGTGGTGGTCACATCTTTTGATGTTCCTCCAACAGCTTCCGTCACTTAATATGTGCGGTTTTCTCTATGTAGGTTCCGATATTGGCGGATTTAATTCAAATACAACAGAGGATTTATCTCTGCGGTGGACTGCACTGTCTGTTTTTGTACCGCTTATGAGAAACCATAACGGTACCGACAGGCCGCAGGAATGGTATAATTTTATCCACAAGGATTGGTTTAAGGATATTATTAAATCACGATACAGACTTCTTCCCTATATTTACAGCGAGTATCTGAAAGCGGTTCACAATTACGATATGATGTTCAAGCCTCTTAGCTTTGTGTTCACTGAAGACAGCTATGCAACCCAGGTTGAGGACCAGTTAATGCTCGGCGAAAACATTATGATAGCACCGGTTTATACACAAAATGCCAAAGGCAGATTTGTATATCTTCCCGAGGATATGCTGATGGTTAAAATGTTCGGCGACCAGATAGAAACCGAAGAAATTGACAAGGGAAATGTATATGTTACAGTACCGTATAATTGTGTTCTTTTCTTTATGAGAAAAGGGACGCTTATTCCGCTTTATGACAGCGCCGTATCAACTGAAAAGCTTATAAAAAACAAAATAAAGGTTTTGTGCTTTACAGATGAGGGCGACGCTGAATATGAAATGTATTTTGACGACGGAAAAACAAAAAGCTGTGAACCGAAAAAGCTGGAAATACTTGTTGAAAATGAATCTGCTTACTGCAACAGCAACGATATTCAGATAACTGTATTAGCTGAATATATGAACAATATTTTTTAGCAAAAAAGCTGAAAGATTAATATAACAAAACCTATAAAAAGTCGAGTGCCTCGACACGCAATTCGTGCAGACAGTTTGTACTGACTG
>CAMFFI010000093.1 GCA_945949625.1 uncultured bacterium
TTGAAAAAATTTTTTCAACCCGGGGCTTAGGGGGGACTCCCCTTTTTTGCCAAAATACGCTTTTGCCCCTATTTTTTCGCTTTCCCTATCTTGACATTTCACCGCTGGACTTAAATATTAAATATACATTAATTGTAACAAAATCATCAATGTATTTCAAGTAGTAAGGGAAAAATGTATGATTATTTAACACCAAAAGAGGGGACTGATTTATCGCTGATATCAGTCCCCTAAATTTTATTTGTGTCAATATTTATCCGAAAACGGGCTGTGGCTGCTGACCTTTAAGCGCAAGCTCTACGCAGTAAGGTATAAGCTGAAATTTGGAAACAAGGGAATTTGGCTTTTTCACATAATCGTCCTGAGTCATCGGAACAAAATAGACATTTTTTGTATTTAAAAGTCTGCCGATATTCTGTGCCGAGGCGCCCAGTCCGTCGTTTGTTGCAACAGACAACAGCACAGGCCGTTGTATTCTAAGGTGGGATTTTGCCGCCATTGTTACAGGGCTGTCCGTTATGCCTAAAGAAAGCTTTGCAAGGGTGTTGCCCGTGCAGGGAGCTATAAGCAGTAAATCGCAGATTTTTTGCGGTCCCAAAGGCTCTGCGCCTTCAATTGTGTGGATTATCTTTTCTTTTGTTATTTCCTCGACTTCAGATATAAAATCCTGTGCTTTTCCAAAGCGTGTATCTATGGTATAAGCATTTTTCGACATTATGGGTACAATGTGATACTCTTCTGCAAGCTTTTTCATTTGCTCAATGGCTTTTGAAAAGGTGCAAAAGGAGCCGCACATTGCAAAACCGACTGTAACCTTTTTCACCTGATATCCTCCTCAAGCATCTTAACTATTGTGTCTTTTATAATTTCTCCTGCTGTTTTAGGGGCTGTTTTTCCGGGAAGTGCCAAGGCGTGAATAACGTCAATATCAAGACTTTGTGCCGCTGCCTTGTCAACCCCTCCGGGCAGTGACGCCAAATCTATAACAAGCGTATCTTTTTGGGTGTTTTCAAGAAGTTTTTCATTAAATATCAGTGCAGGCACCGTATTGAATACAATGTCAAAGCCATTAATTTCACTTAACTTTTCGGTATTCATAGGGTGATAGCCGTTCATTGTTATTTTTGCAAAATCCTCGGGCTTTCTTGCACTTACATAAACCTGTGCTTTTAAATCTCTTAGAATTTTTGCAAGGCATTTTCCTATTCTGCCAAAGCCGCATACTAAAATTCTGCTGTTCAATATTGAACCCTCAAAGCTGTTAAGAGCAGTCTGCAACGCACCCTCAGCCGTCAGATAGGCATTTAAAAGGGTAAAATCCTCCCGCTTAAAATAGTCATAAGCCGCAATATTTTTAAAATCAGGCAAAATGTTTATTACCTTTTCTTTCATAGGACAAAAAACAATTTTATCCTTTAAAATATCAAGCATATTTTCATCAAAAGTCAAAGGTCTGATTGCAAAGGGTGCGTTTATTTTACCGTCCTGTCTGACTGGAGGCAAAGGAAAAATAATAATATTACAGCTTTTCATTTCCTCCGTATTATCGTATATATCCAAATCGCCTGCACTTACAAGCCTTGAAAATCCAAACAGCTTTACATTATATCCGTCTTCTGAAAAAGCCTTTGCCGCAAACAAAAAGCGTTTATCTCCGCCTGCAATACCGATAGTTTTTCTCATATAGAACACCCGCAAAATGATTTTTATACAATATATTATGTAACTTAAAAATAAAGGTGTGTTGTTTTGATTGACAAAAGAAAAACCGAGCGTAAATGCTCGGCTCTCTCATAAGACGTTAAAAAGTATAAAAACAAAATTTCTGCTACACAGACATATAAGTGCAAGGGTTGTCCCTGCAATATTTTGTTAATGCTATATTAATCACAAAGCTTTGTTGTCAATATTTTTCTTTATCTGTTCAAAAGTAACTCCGTACTTTTTGGCAATATCCCTTGCATAGCTGCTGCCCTGGGGCGGTGAAACAAACACCTTAAAGGACCTTTCGCCGTGCTCAACACCTGTAACAAGGCTTTCGGCCTTGCTTTTGTTTTGCTTATCGTTATTCAGTTCATCAAGATTTCTCGCCAAATCGTGCATATGAGTATTAAAAACAGACCTTACTCCCAAATAACACATTGCCTTTACCACATCTCTTGCAATAAACAGACCTTCGGATACGTTTGTGGTGGCAAGGCTTTCATTAAGCAATAAAAGGCTCTTATCTGTGGCAATATCAAAAATTTCCCAAAGGCGTTTGCTTTCTTCGCCCAATCTTCCCAAATCCACAGTATCGTTTTCATCAGCCGGAAAATGAGTAAAAATATTGTCGCAGGGACTTATCTTACACATACTTCCGGGAATATATATTCCGTTTTGAGCCAGAAGAAAAGCAAATCCCACAGCTTGTGTAAATGTTGTTTTACCGCCTCTGTTAGGCCCTGTTAAAATAAAAACTCTTCCCTTTTCATCGTCAAAGTCGATGTCGTTTTCAACAACCTTAAATTCTTCACCCTGAACTCTTTTTATTGCAAGCTTTAGATTATAAATTCCTTCAGCCGAAAACTTCTTTTCCGAAGCAGGCAAAATTTCCGCCTTGCACATTTTAAGCCCTTTGCTCTGTATTTTTTCCACAAGCTCAGCCCAGCGAATATAAAATACAATTTCAGGCATAATGGCTACAAGAGAATATCCGCTGATATTTACGTATTTTAAAAGAACGCTCTGAATATCCCTTACGGTTTTTCTCATCATATCGGTAACAGCCTTTTTAAGACTGTCAGACAAAGGGTCTCCGCCCGTTGCGGCTTCAGTTGTAACGGTTGTAAAGCCGGCGGCAGTTTCCACCTTGCCGAAGCCTATATTTGACTCCTTGAATTTTGGACTTGAGGGATGATATTTTCTTAATTGTGAAACATCTGTTCCTTGGTGAAGCTCATCCTTTGTGTTTACAAACTTTACAAAATGCTTCATCAATCCCGAGGAGGAAAATTCCTTATCATTCAGGGAAAGAATACCTGCGTTTTTAGGCCTTAATAAATTGTCAAGATTAACGCCTATTGTCACGCTTTTCATTTTCTGCGCTTTTTCAAAGGTTTCGTCTATATCCTTTTTCAACTGGGGAAAGCCGCTGTTTTCATATATGCTTTGAACTTCTTCTCTTAAGCCAATCAACCCCTCTGATTTAAGGTCTATGCTTTCAAGACATTCCTTCATTTCTGTTATACATTTTACATAACCGTCAATTTCTCTCAATCTGTTGATTAACTTCCAGAGTGATGAAGCCTCGGTATCTTTTTGGAACCTTTCCAAATCACGCAAATCAGCAAGCTTTTTTAAAAGCTCGGTCAGCGTGTCCCTGAGCTTTGGATATCTTAAAAAATCCTCAAATACATCACCCCTGTACTTAACCGTTTCTTCATCACAGGTGATTTGAGACATAATTTTCAAAATCACGTTTCTCTCATATTCATCCTCAGTAAGCATATCGCAGATATATTTTAAAGATAAATCGTTTATTGCCTCATCTGTAAGATTATTAAATTTTGCTTTTGAATTTTTCGGATTAAGTAAGCTGATTTCAGCCATAATCTGCCTCCTTCAACAGAAAGATTAATCAATTATGATATTTTAAAATAGCACAATTCACTTCCGAAGTAAAGCCAAAATTTTGAAGGAATAATTATTAAAAATGCACAAAAGCAGAGTCCCTAAAAAAGACTCTGCTTTCATTTTTCAGCAACGCTTATTGTAATTTTAAATTACTTGCAAGTGCTTTTAACCACAAAGTTTTCGCAGTCTGTGCATTGACACATAGTAGGATTAACCTCGTGAGTACCTACCGTAATACTGTCAAGGGAACAATAATCCTGTGTACTGTTGTGGTTCTGACAGTTTGAAACTGTGCATTTAATACTTTTGTTTGCATAAGAATTATCCGGCATTTTTATCACCTCTTGAAATTTTGCGAAATATGCTAAGCTGTCATAAAAAAACTGTCTTTTTAATCAGAGTTCAGCATTAAGCATCGCAATAGTATTCTTTGTGATTTTCATTGTAATATACCGAACAATTTTAATTAACTTTTATAAAATATATAAGAGGTGACGTGTATGGATGTTTTAAGCATTTGTGTTGTAACGGTTTTTGCACTGTGGGGACTTGGAGAATTTATAAGAACGCTTGTGATTTTTATATGCAATAAATCATCGCCTAAAAACACCTGCATACTTATTGTTCCCATAAAAGGAAAATGCGAGCAGGCTGAATTTATTCTAAGAAGCGCCGCACAGCAGGTTCGCTACGGGAAACAAAACATAATCAAAAAGATTGTCTGTGTTCTTGAAAAGCCCGACAGTCAAACAGAAAAAATATGCCGCGGAATAAGCAAGGAATATTCTTTTATGGAAGTAATTTACCTAAGCGAACTGCAAAATATTTTTTACTGAAACGCAAAAATCGGGGATAAGGCTGTGCTTATCCCCGATTCTTTCGGTTATCAATAAACCTTTACCAACGGACTTGAGTCTGCTTTTCCGGTCTTTTCCAGCTCGTTTATGTAACCGATAGCCTTTGCACAGCCCTTGATTACACAATCCTGAGGTTTTTCCGCAACACGCACCTTTATCTTTGTATTTTGTGCGATTAATTTAGAAAAACCGTAAATATTTGCAAGTCCTCCCGTAAAAATAATTCCGTCGGTGTAAATATCGGACATAAGCTCCGGAGGAGTTTCTTCCAGAACATTTTTGATAATTTCCACCATACCCAATGCGGTTTCCTGCAAAACCTCGCGAATTTCTTCGGAGCTGACATCAACAAATTTAGGCAAGCCGCCCACAGCGTCCCTGCCCTTTAAGCGAAAGATTCTTTCCTCCGGCAAAGGCATTAAGGAGCCGATTGCTTTTTTACAGGCTTCTGCTGTATTTCCGCCGATAATAAGGTTATATTTTTTTCTTGCGAATTTTATAATTTCCTCATCCATTTTTCTTCCGGATTTATTTGTACTTTTTGCGGCTGAAATTCCTCCTAAGGAAACTACCGCTGCGTCTGCTCTGCCGCCGCCGAAATTTGCAATAAGCTTTCCTCTGGGACTCATTACATCTATTCCGCAGCCCATTATTGCGGCTTTTGTTGAATCAATCAAGTAAATCTGCCTTACTCCAAGGCTTGAAACAGCGTTGATTACCGCACGCTTTTCAACCTCGGTAACACCGTTGGGTATTGCCGCAACCGCACGGGGCTTTACCATTTTTCCTGTTGAAACATTTTTTAACGAAAGCTTAAGCATATCCTCAACAATTCTTGACTCGGCAATAACTCCGCTGTCAAGAAGATACACAGCCTCGATTTTTGCAGGTGTTTTTCCCAGCATTTTATATGCCT
>CAMFFI010000094.1 GCA_945949625.1 uncultured bacterium
CTTAAGATACACCTTAACAGGGTCGTCAATTGCAATACTCTCCACATATTCACCGGAGGCGCCGCCTTTTACAGAGGTTATGTCTGCGCTTAAATCCTCAAGCTGAACGTCTTCAATGTCTTCAACAATTTCAATGCCCTGTGCTTCCAGACTGTCGTAAAGCTTTTCAAGCTGTTCAGGCTCAAAATCAATTTCACCGATTGCGTCCAGTATATCCTGGTTTGTCAGATTGCCTTTTTGTTTGCCAAGCTCTGTAAGCTCTTTAACTATTGTCTTTTTATCCTGTGGTGCTGTCATACTTTTCCTTACTCCTTATTATTTATGTTTTTCTTTCAGTTTTTTCAAATATTCCATAAGCTCCCTTTCGGAAGCCTGTCCTATTTTGTCTTTACTGATTTTTTCACTTTCATAGTTTATTGTATTTATGTATTCCATCATAGCCTGCTCCGTTGAAACCGACTTTGAATATGACGAGGTTATCTGAATGATTTTTGCTACCTCATCGGCAGTAAAATCCGCCGAAATATTCAGCATTGGGTCCAGAGAATTTTTTATTCTGCTTTGGAAATAATCATAAAGCTTTTTATTAAAATCCGTCTGAATACCGTTTTCATTAAGCAATGACGAAATTTTATCCGATTTATCGGGGTTATGAACAAGATATGCAATCAATGCCTCTTCAGCCGCTGTACTTCTGGGTTTTTGATAATGCTGAGGATTTACCTTGTCATCACGTCCGCTGAGATTACTTTGGAGCTGTCTGAATTCTTTTTTTGTATTTTCCCGATATTTTCTTCCTTTTAGTTTTTTAAGCTGTAAGTCAACAGCCTCCTTGGAAACTCCTGCTTCCTTTGCAAGCCTTGAAACGTAAACCTCCTGCTCAATCGGATTATCCAAAGAGGAAAGTACCTTTACCGCCTCAGTAAGAAAGGCGATTTTTCCGTCGGAGGTATTAATATTGTAAGAATTTTTCAGCTTGGAAATTCTGTATTCCACATCGTTTCCGCTTTTTTCAAGAATATTTGCAAAAGCCGCAGGTCCGTCGTCGCCCTTATTCCTGATAAATTCATCCGGGTCTTTTCCGTTGGGAACAGTAAGCACTCTTATTAAAAGTCCCGCATTTCTCAAAATTTCAATAGCTCTTGCGGTTGCTTTCTGTCCTGCTTCATCGGCGTCATAACAAATGACAACTTCGTCTGCATAACGCTTCATAAGCATAGCCTGCTCTGTTGTCAAAGCAGTGCCTAATGTGGCAACGGCATTTTCAAAACCTGCCTGATTTACTGCAATAACGTCCATATACCCTTCGCACAAAATCAAAGTTCTGCTGCCTGTATTCTTTGCGTTGTTAAGAGAAAACAGATTTGCGCTTTTTTTAAACACAGGAGTGTCAGAGGTGTTTAGATATTTTGGCTTTTCATCGGTCATAATTCTTCCGCCGAAAGCAATAACATTTCCTCTTAAATCAATAATCGGAAACATAACTCTGTTTGAAAACCTGTCGTAAATTCCGTAACCGTTTTTACTTTTAAAAGCAAGATTTGCCGCAACAATTTCAGAGTCTTTAAATCCAAGAGATTTAAGATGTCTGCAGAGAGAATACCTTTGTGCAGGCGCAAAGCCAAGTCCGAAGTGCCTTATGGTCTTTTCGCTTAATGCTCTGCCGCGCAAATAATTCATTGCGTCTATTCCCTCGGACGTATGAAGCATTTTAAAATAATATCGTGCCGCCTGACGGTTAGCCTCATAGATACGGCTTTTTAAATCCGCCATACTGTTATCATAGGAATTTTCGGGCATATTCATTCCTGCCCGCTGAGCAAGAAATTTAACGGCTTCAATATAATCAAGATTTTCAATTTTCATTATGAAAGTGATTACATCGCCGCCCGTACCGCAGCCAAAACAGTAAAACGAGCCGTTTTCGGTATATACATTAAAGGACGGGGTCTTTTCACCGTGAAAAGGACAAAGCCCCACCATATTTCTGCCTCTGCGTTTTAAATTAACATAGGAGGAGATAACTTCCGTTATGTCGTTTCTCATTTTAAGCTCCTGAATAAAGCTTTCCGGTAAAGCCATAAAACTCCTCCTTTCAAATTACAGCACTATTATATACGCTAAAAAATTGAATATTCCTTTTATTTTTCAAATATTTTAATATTTTTTCTCAAAAAATTCAAAAATCAAATGTTTTTAGGTGAATTTAAGAAAATTATTGCATTTAATTGCTTATTAACATTTTATAATACTTATTTCCTTATTAATGCTCACTAAGGCTTTATAAAGAATTTTTCCTCAAGAATTTCAGGAATTATCTCTCCGCTTGTAGCATCCTTTAATTTTTTCTGCAAAACCGGCAAATTTGCTTTAGCTATATGAAAATGAATCTTTACATCGTCTGTAAAAAAGGACTCATCAATCACTCCCTCGCTCTGAGGGATTAATGTGCTTACCTTTCCGTATTGATTATATGACATTGAAACACTGCAGCAAAAGCAGTTTTCCATTGTAATAATATTTGCTGCGTCAAGAGCAATTCTTGCACCGTGAGAATATGCGCGCACCAATCCGCCTGCACCCAACAAAACTCCGCCGAAATACCTTGTAACAACAACAACGCAGTCAACAACTCCGCTTTTTCTGATAACATCAAGAGTCGGAACGCCTGCTGTGCCCTGCGGCTCAGAATCGTCGCTGTAACGCTGAATGTTTCCCTCTTTAAGCACATATGCATAAACATTATGCGTTGCGTCCCAATGAATACTTCTTTTCTCATTGATAAACGCAACAGCCTCCTGCTCTGTTTTTACGGGCTTGCAGTATCCGATAAACCGAGAGCGTTTTTCCGTAAATTCATCCTGCGCCTCTTTTAAAACCGTTTTATAAAAATCTTCCAATGGAACACACCTCCGGCAACGTGACGTTGCATCCTCTTCGTGCAGACAGGTTTAGTATATTAAAAACCTTTTTCGCCCGAGGGTAAAGTACAATAAATTTTTTACAATTGCAAATAACGTGACGTTGCATCCTCTTCGTGCAGACAGGTTTAGTACAAACACATCAACACCAATAAATCAAAAAGAGCGGCACATATAACTGTGCCGCTTGACAATTACGATATAATTATTTGTCCATACCGAAACGCTTTTTGAATCTGTCAACACGTCCGCCTGTATCAACAAGCTTTTGTTTGCCTGTAAAGAAAGGATGACATTTAGAGCAAATTTCAACACGAATATCTTTCTTTGTTGAACCTGTTTCAATAACATTGCCGCAAGCACAAGTAATTGTTGTCTGCTCATAATTTGGATGGATATTTTCTTTCATTATATTCACCTCTTTGGACTAAAATCACATTAACATTTGAATTATACTACATAGATTTTAAAAAATCAAGTATTTTTATGTTTTTCCTTAATTTTTTTATTTTTGCTCCGTATATTCCCTGTATTCTTCCATACACATTCCAAAAATACGCATTTGCAAAGCATTATTTCTGCCCACAAAACGATAGGCGCTTGGATTATATGTCATAAAGGTTAAATCCTCTTTATCCTTCGGATACCGGAGAACAAATCCGTATTCTACTGCATTTTCCCTTAGCCATAAACAGCTCTTGCTCTTTTCAAAATCCTTTTCCTCACTGTCGGAAAAAACAACAATCAAGCCTGTCTGCGCCTCACTTTGCCCTGCCTTCGGAACAATTTTCACCGTGCTTGACTCGGCTTTAATTGACGTTACGTTATTTTGTTCCTTTATGGAATTATACATTTCTTCATACAGTTTATTTTGTTCGTCAAAAGAAATATATCCACTTGAAATCTGCAAACTGACTCCGTCATTTTCAGCCGCAGTCAAAAGCTCTTCCAAATCGTTCTTCATAAGAGCATTAACGAAAACTCCCTTAACCTGAGTAAGCGTTGGGGTGTAATCCTTTTCCAAGGGGCTGTTTCTGTTTACGGTTTGAAGCAGCTCTTGCTGCTGTTCTTCCGAGAAATATTCTCCGCTGCTTTCTGATGCATAAGGATTATTGTTGCGAATAATAAAATAATTAACCAGCGGAACAGAAATTCCCGCAATAAGCACAAGCAAAATCAGAACAAGCACTAAAATGCGCAGAACACCTAATCTTTTAACCTGATTTGAATAATTAACCCGTCTGTTTGTTTTAAAGGTTCTTTTGCTCCTTTTGCGGAAACTTCCTGATTTTTTTCCTTTTCTGAATTTTCCGAAGGGCATAATTCACCTTTCCTTTTATGTTAGTTTATAGCTTTTGTTTCAATTTCTTCAACAGCTTTAGCAATAAACTTCTCAAGCTTCATAGAGCCTAAATCGCCCTGCTTTCTTGCACGAATTGAAACGCAGTTGTTCTCAATATCCTTATCGCCCAGAATCATCATATACGGCACTTTTTCAAGCTGAGCTTCACGGATTTTATAGCCGACCTTTTCCGAACGGTCGTCAATTTCAACACGCATACCCTTTGCTTCCAGAGCCTTCTTAACCTCATAAGCATAATCAAGGTGACGGTCTGCAATAGGAAGAATTTTAATCTGTGTGGGTGCAAGCCACATTGGGAAAGCACCGGCATATTTTTCAATAAGCAAAGCAAGAGTTCTTTCATAACAGCCGAGTGAAGACCTGTGAATAATATAAGGATTCTTCTTTTTGCCGTCTTTATCCACATATTCCATACCGAATTTTTCGGCAAGCATCTGGTCAATCTGAATTGTAATAAGAGTATCCTCTTTGCCGTAAACATTTTTAATCTGAATATCAAGCTTAGGACCGTAGAAAGCAGCCTCACCGATACCGACAACATAAGGAATTTCAAGGTGGTCGAGAATTTTCTTCATAATGCCCTGCGCTTCATCCCACTGCTGCTCCGTACCGATATATTTTTCTCTGTCATTTGGGTCCCATTGTGAGAAACGATAGGAAACATCGTCGTAAAGTCCTAAGGTTTTAAGCATATAAATTGCAAGCTCAAGACAGCCCTTAAACTCATCTTCAAGCTGTTCGGGAGTACACATAAGATGACCTTCGGATAATGTAAACTGGCGCACACGAATAAGGCCGTGCATTTCGCCGCTTGCTTCGTTTCTGAAAAGTGTTGAAGTTTCGTTATATCTCAAAGGCAAATCACGGTATGAGCGCTGGCGGTTTAAGTAAGCCTGATACTGGAAAGGACAGGTCATAGGACGAAGTGCAAAAACCTCGCTGTCCTTTTCTTCATCTCCAAGAACAAACATACCGTCCTTGTAATGGTCCCAGTGACCGCTGATTTTATAAAGGTCGCTTTTAGCCATATAAGGAGTT
>CAMFFI010000095.1 GCA_945949625.1 uncultured bacterium
AAAAAGTCGAGTGCCTCGACACGCAATTCGTGCAGACAGTTTGTACTGACTGTAAACTTTTATGCCCGAGCGAAACCGAGCAGTTTCCTATAAAGTAAAAAAAGAGCAGGCAACTGCTCTTTTTATTTATCCATTTTTTCAGATACATTTCTTACAACAACCTGTTCATAAGGAATTGTAATATTATTTTCATCAAACAAATTCTTTACTTTTTCCTGCATTTCATAATAAACATCCCAATAATCAGCTTCATTAACCCAGACGTGAACTATGATTTCAACACCGGACGCCTTATGCTCTCCCACATAAACGGCAGGGGCAGGATTATCAAGAATGTTTTCTACTGTTGCAAGAAAAGTATAGAGAATACCTTTTACCCTTGTTATGTTATCTTCATAACTGATTGTATAGCTTAAATTAAGACGTCTTTTTTCCGCAGTAGTACAGTTTACAACATTATTATCTGTTAAGCGTGAATTTGGAATTGTTATAACCTTATTATCCACGCTTAAAAGAGTGGTATAAAAAAGCTTGATGTTTTGTACTGTTCCCTTTAAATTTTCAAATTCTATAACGTCTCCTGCTTTAAAGGGCTTATTCATAATAATTACAATTCCGCTTGCAATATTGGAAAGGCTTGACTGCATTGCAAGACCTGCTGTAACAAGACCTGCGCCCAAAGCGGTTATAATTGATGTGACATTTATTCCAAGCTGTGCGATTGCGGCTATTATAACTACAAAATACAAAAGTACTTTTGCGATTGAATGAATGAACGTAACAACCGTATAATCCACTTTGCTTTTTAAAAGGACGCTTTTCAAAAGCTTTAAAAGCAGTTTTGCAATCCAATATCCTGCTATGAGTATTATCAGGGCGAAAACTATCTGAGGCAGGGTATGTTCAAGAAAATTCTGCATTAATTCATTCATTGTCTTCACCTAAAAGTATTATTTTGCTTTCAACTTCAACATTGTTTTTCCATTTTGAAACAATTAAATTTCCATTCTGGTCAAAGGAAACTCCGATACCGTTTTTGTTGCCGTGCACATAATTGTTTAGAGAAAGAAAATTACCGTCCTTGTCAAAACGTGCGCCAATATCTTCCGGCAGATTATCTTGCCATTTTCCCAGGTGAACCTCACCGTCAGAAGAACGGAAACCCACTCCCCTGCCGTTTCGTTTATTGTCAGTCCAATTTCCTATATAGTTAATTGAACCGTCTTTGTAATAAAAAGAACCAAAGCCGTTACGCATATCATTCTTATATTCGCCCTCATAAGCCGTCTTGCCACGAGAAGTTTCGGTTCTTCCGTATCCGCTTCTGTTGCCGTTTTCATCAAGACTTCCGTAATAAGTAAACTTGCTTTGTCCGTCATTTATAATCTTATCTGAATTTGGCTTTTCAGCGGTTTTATAATCTGACTTTTTCACGCTGAAATCCTGAACGTGATAAATATTTATATCTTCATCTTCAGAAAAATCATAGTCAGGCTCAATATCATCGTCGGCTTTAACAACACACGCGTCAGAATCATCCGTACTATCGGTGCTTTGAATTTCAGCAGACATAATTTCTTCATATGCCTCTGAATTTTCATCAACACTTTCAGTTGTTTTCTCTTTGTTTTTATCAACAGCATTTCTTTTATCTACGGGATTTCCGTTTTCTTCCGTTAAATACGGAGCAAAAGAAATATCAAAGGTGCTGTTTAAATTTCTTGCAAGGTTAAAATCATTTGGAGTAAAGGTAAAGCCCTGACGTTCCTCACTTACTTTTTCAATATTGCTGGGCGTCTGGGAAGTGAAATATACCATTCCGATGTTTGAATAAGCTACCGCCTTGCATAATTCGCAATTAGGCATAGCGGTTACCATATACAAAGGTGAGGCTTCGCATCCGCCTTCACTGTAATCTGTTTTAATTAAAGCAAAATATCCGTTAATTATTTTTGGAGCAATAGAACAAACGCAGTCTGAGCCCTTTTCAGGTATAAAATACTCCGTTTTTGTCCAGTAATGCTTTTGATTAAAATAGATTTTCTTTGTGACAAGCTCATCACTGTTGTAAAAGCAAATACAATACACATTGTCAGGCAAATATTTAGAAGCCTGAACAAGCACGCGGTTTTTGAAAACCTTCCAGAGCATAGGTTTATTTTCTTCAAGGCAATAACAATAATTCAGCTTAGCCTCTTCAAACTGACGTATTGTATCTCCCTGCTGAGTTCTGCAATTTTCCTTGAAATAGCAGGAACGCACACCTGCAAGAGCGTCATATTTAAAATCAAGCTCGTCATAGCCTTTCAGAGCAACAGAATAATAAATTATGTTTTCAATTCTTTTATCCATACCTGTTTTTTCCTTGCGTATAATGATTAAATAAATAAAGGCACAATTCTCATAATTGTGCCTTCGTTTAAAAATTTAAAATCAGATTGAAATTGTCTTAGCAATATCAAAAAGATGCTTGTCAAAAACTCTGGGCATATTAAGAGCTTCTGTAATATCAAAATCAACGATTTTGCCGTTTTGAACAGCAATTACACGGTTTCCGATATTATCGTTAAGAAGTTCAACAGCCTTATATCCCATTTCGCTTGCTATTACTCTGTCACGAAGTGAAGGATTGCCTCCGCGCTGAACATGACCGAGGATTGTAGCACGTGATTCAATACCAAGGCGTTTTTCAATATAGCTTGCCAAATCCTGCGTACCGCCTACTCCCTCGGCAACAACAACGATAAAATGCTGTTTGCCTGTTTGCTGTGTTTCAATAATTCTTGAAATAACGTCTTTTTCAATGTCATACTTTACTTCAGGAACAATAATTGCAGTTGCACCGCAGGCAATACCTACCTGCAAAGCAATATCTCCGCATCTTCTGCCCATAACCTCTACAACAGAGCATCTGTCGTGGGACTGAGCAGTATCACGGATTTTATCTATCATCTCAATGGCTGTATTCATTGCTGTATCAAAGCCGATTGTGTATTCACTGCAAGCAATATCGTTATCAATTGTTCCCGGAATACCGATACAATTAATACCTGCGTTAGTTAAATCTCTTGCGCCTCTGAAGGAACCGTCGCCGCCTATTACAACAACACCGGAAATTCCGATTTCTCTGCAATAATCAGCAGCCTTTTTAACGCCTTCGGGAGTATTGTATTCTTCACTTCTTGCAGTGTAAAGCATTGTACCGCCGTGACCGATAATATCGGAAACAGAACGAAGATTAAGCTCGTTTACATCACCGTTTAATAATCCGTTATATCCGCGATAAACACCGTAAACTGTCATATCCTTTGCAATACCGGCTCTTACAACTGAACGCACGGCAGCATTCATACCCGGTGCGTCACCGCCGCTTGTTAATACTGCAATTTTCTTTTTAGCCATAAAATTACCTCCAATGAAAATATACAATTTAAATATAACACAAATATAGTTATTTTACAAGTATATTTCTCCATTTTCCGTCATAAAAACATAATTTTATTTTTTCTTTACTTTATACATATACACCTGACATTTCAGCATTCCGTTATAAAGCTTTCTTCGCTTATCTGCTTTTCTGCCGAACAGCTTTTCAAAATCGTCATCGGGACTGATAATTGTACAGGAAAGATTATTAAACATATTAAACCTCTGTCCCATTACTTTATAAAGTCTTTCTGCCGAGTTAATATCAAGAAGTCTTTCGCCGTACGGCGGATTTGTGATTACCGTTTCTCTTTCAAAATCGGGTGTAAAATCCATAATATCTCGTTTTGTAAAAGTAATTCTGTCTGAAACTCCTGCTTTTTCTGCGTTTTCTTTTGCGATTTTAAGGGATATTTCATCAATATCATATCCAATAGCAGAAAAAGCACAGTCCCTGTTTATAGAGTTCTTTGCTTGTTCTCTAAGGTTATTTATTTTTTCGGTATCTGCCTGCTGCCATTTTTCAAAGGCAAAGCGGCGATTAATTCCCGGCGGAATACGCAAAGCTTTTAATGCGCTTTCTATGAGAATTGTACCGCTTCCGCACATAGGGTCAACAACATTGTGATTTTGCCTTACACCGGCAAGCTCAGCCATTGCAGCTGCAAGGGTTTCCTTTATGGGCGCATCATTTGATTTTGCCCTGTATCCTCTTTTATGAAGTCCTTCGCCGCTTGTATCCAGCATAATGGATACCTTATCGTTCATTATCAGAAATTGAATTTGATGAACCGCTTCGGTTTCTTCAAACCAAGAAAGCAGATATTTTTCCTTAAGCCGCTCAACAATGGCTTTTTTAATTATTTTCTGGCAATCGGGAACGCTTTTAAGCTGTGAAGATATGCTTTTTCCCTTTACGGGAAAAGCGTCTGATTTTCCGATATAATTTTCCCAAGGAATTGCTTTTACTCCCTGAAACAAATCCTCAAAAGAACGAACCTCAAATTCCGATAATAAAATAAGAATTCGCTCTGCATATCTTGAATAAATATTAGCCTTGACCATTGTTTCAAAATTTCCGCTGAAAAGTACCCTTCCGTTTTCGGCACGGACATTTTCAAAGCCTAAAAATCTGAATTCATTGGCGCAAATTCCCTCTAAGCCAAAAATACAGGGTGCTGCAAATGTAATATTTTCCATTATAACCTCAAATTTCATTTCAAAAAATCAGGGTATCGGTTGCCCGATACCCTTTCGTGACAATTAATTTTTATGATTCGGTGTTAGGCTGAAGTAAACCGTAACCGCCGTCATCTCTTGCATAAACAACATTAGGTTCATTTGTTTCTGCATTTATAAACATAAAGAAGCTATGGTTTACCATATTCATTTCAAGGATTGCTTCTTCAACAGTAATAGGCTTGACGTTAATCATCTTTTTACGAACAACTGTGTATTCTTCCTCATCAGCTGTTTCAGCAGGAGCCGCCGTATTTTCAGCCATAAATTCTTCAAAAGTAGTGCTTCTCAGCTTTTTGCTGAGCTTAGCTTTATTCTTGCGGATTTGTCTGCCTAAAATATCAACAACTCTGTCAAGAGCATCGTTCATTTCCTGTTCTGTTGCTTCGGCACGATAAACCATGCCTTTGTCACTGATTGTAACTTCCACTGTTTGTCTGTTTTTCTCAAGGGTGACAACAACATTTACTAAAGCGTCTTCTGAAAAAATCTTTTCAAATTTTGAAAGCTTTTTTTCTGCTCGCTCTTTAAAGTTATCTCTGAGGTTTACCTTTCTTGCTGTGTAGGTGATTTTCATAAAATCGTGCCTCCCTTTTTAAGTATTCTTTTTTATTTGCGACCGCCGCTACCGCCTCTGCGACTGTAACCGCGGGA
>CAMFFI010000096.1 GCA_945949625.1 uncultured bacterium
TATCATAGAAATCATACAAGGTAATTGTTGGGATATAACACAAAATATTTCAAAATTTATTGAATTTATTATTAAAAGAGGTATAATATAACTAAAATTGCTAAAAAGCGGTTTTATGATTAGTATAAACGAATACATAATGAATGATAGAAATTATAATTAATTCAACACCGATGAAAATGCACCAAACAACAAAAAATGCACCCGTAACACAGCTTGGGTGCATTTGTATTAAAATAAGAGATTTGTTCCACCATTTTATGAAACAAAGCAAGGCACAGGCTCTGCCAAAGGCTGGGGTAAACTGAAAAGCGGTGCAGGCTGGATTGCACTGGACTTCGCAACAAGAATTTAACTGAATATTGTTAAAGCATTTATGCCCGTCTGAGCTTGATATCTCTGACGGGCATTATTTTTTTGTTTTGCCCGGAATGGACAGTGACTTGGTTGTGAAAGTCCACTACAGGCTTGACATTAGAAACTGTTAGATGAGGGCAAGTGTGTCCATTGTGAGGTTGAGTATGAAGTAATCCTAAGGCAAACTCTCGGTCTGACGAACAGAAATCACATATAAGGCATATGCAGAGCGGACGAGCTTGCTGCACAAAGCAAAGTCCAATACTGTCCGAACTCTGCGGCGTAAACGTGGCAGAAGTATGAGAGGATGATTACACCAATTCGGTGAAAATATTATAAAAGACTGCCAACGAGATTTTATGTTCAGCGGTGTCTGAACTATGCTTTGTTTAATTAATCAGAGCTGTGTTTATCACGCCATTGACGGGGTGAAATGCCGTATGTATTTTTAAAAGCTCTGGAGAAGTGGAGCTGGTCGTTATATCCAACAGCACAGCTTATTTCTCCGATTGAGAGTTGGGAGTGTTCCAAAAGCTCGGTTGCCTTAGTCATTCGGAAGCGCATAAGAAATTCCTGCGGTGTTTTTCCGAATTCTTCTTTAAACTTCTTTCCAAAATAGTTTCTGTTAAGTCCGCAGTTTTCAGCAATGTCTTCAACAGTAATATCTTTTTGATAATTTTGCTCAATAAATTTGATTGCTTCACTGATATAATAATGACTCGATTTATTCTTTCTTTTGTTTTGCGATTGGCTTGTTACTGCAGAGCGAGTCATGTAATCAAGAAACAAATAAAGATGCCCGATAAGATGCAGAGGAGCAGCTTCCTTGTGCTCAATAATGTAAATCATTTCGTCTAATGCGAGTTCACGCAACTCAATTGATAACGGATGGTATATAGGCTTGTCCTGCGATAATCCGGTTGCATTGATAGCAGCTTTTGCCTGAAATCCATCAAATTCCAGCCAGATATATTCCCAAGGCTCGTCGTTATCTGATATATATGTAGATACCTGACCCGGAAAGAGTATAAAGCCTTCGTTGGCATTTATTTTATAGACATCGGTTGTGCCTGATGAATTGTCGGCATACAGAGTGCCCTTACCTGATATTACGAAATGAAAAAGATAGTGGTTTCTTGCAGCCGGACCAAAGGAATAGCCGCCCTTGCAGCTCTCTCTGCCAAACTGTATTAGGGTAAGATCCATATAATTATTCTGTGGAAATACTTTAAATTCAAAATGTTGCATATGATTTATTAACCTCGTTATATTTTATTTATGCTAAATATACCATAAAATATGCCAAAATGCAACTTATAAAATATAAAAACGGACATAATTGCAGATTTTTTACATAATTATGTTGCAATTTGATATTTACCATATACGAAAAAATTGGTACAATTTATACAAAAGATACAGATTAATATGAAAATTAAAGGAGGAAATGCTATGAGAAAGACAAAAAAACTGTTGAGTTCATTTTTGATAGTTGCTATGCTGTCCTCGTTGATGTTGAGCGGTTGTAATTCAGAAGGTACAGACAAAATCGAAGTTGAGCTTGTACAGTATAAGCCGGAGGCGGTTGCTGCGTTTGAGAAAATTGAGGAAGGCTTCAATAATACTCACGACAATATCCATCTCACAATTCAATCTCCGAATGAAGCAATGACTATATTAAAGACACGCTTTATTCGTGAGGATTATCCTGACATTGTCGGAATAGGCGGAGATATTAACTACTCAAATTTCCTTGACGCCGATATGTTTATGGATATATCAGATTTTGAGGGTGTATCCGATATTAAGCAGGCTTATATGGATATTGAGGACGAGCTTGAGTTTATTCCTACAGACGGTGTGTTCGCATTGCCCTATGTAGCAAATGCGTCAGGTATCCTTTACAACAAGGATATGTTCGAGGAAAACGGTTGGAAAATACCGCAGACTTGGACGGAGTTTACAGAACTTTGCGAAACAATCAGGGCTTCGGGAGTTCAACCGTTATATTTTGGATATAAAGATACATGGACTTGTCTTGCTCCTTGGAATGCTCTTGCTGTCGGTCTTTCACCGTCTGATACCTGCGCACAGGTGAATGCAGGCAAAACCACCTTCAGCAAGGAGTACAGAGAAACAGCCGAAAAGATAAAAACTCTGCTTGACTACTGCGAACCGAATCCGTACGCTTACGGCTATAACGATGCCTGTACAGCTTTTGCAAGAGGACAGGCAGCAATGTATCCCATAGGCAGCTATGCCGTTCCTCAGATTAAATCGGTTAATCCCGATATGAACATTGATTCATTTGTATTCCCTGCAAATGACGACGAGAAAGACAATGTGCTTAATTCGGGTGTTGACCTTCAATTCTGTGTTATGAAGAACAGTAAGAATAAAGAGGCTGTGTATGAGGTGCTTCGTTATCTGTATGAGGATGAAACAATACAGATTTATCTTGACGTTCAAAATTCAATCCCTTGCAAGAACGGAGATTTTAAGCTGCCCTCAATGCTTGACGGAATGAAAAGCTATATTGAGGAAGGCAGAATGGCTGACTATCAGGATCACCACTATCCCAGTGAGATGAGCGTTGACGCTATGATTCAGACCTATCTTATGGACAACAGCAGTGACGCTACCGATAAATTCCTTAAACGATTTGATGATGAATGGGTACGCTATAACCGTGACCTGATTCAAAAGGTTCAGGACTATGAAAAGGAGGCTAAAAAATGAAATCCGGAAGACGATTGTCAAGCAAGAGCAGAACGTATCTTGGTATGCTTATCCCGGTAGTAATTCTGTTCTTTGCGTTTAATACTTTGCCGCTTATAATCGGTGCTTTCTACAGTTTCACAAACTACAGAGGCTACGGCAGCTGGGATTTTGTAGGTTTAAGAAATTACTTTGATTTGTTTACAGATTCAAGGGTATGGAATTCTTATTTATTTACATTTAAATATGCGATTGTAGGAACAATACTTGTAAATGTTATCAGCCTTCTTATGGGACTTGCATTAAACAGCAAGATTCGATTTAAAAGCACATTAAGAGGTATCTACTTCGTTCCGAACATTCTCGGAGGATTGATTGTAGGTTACATTTTCAGCTTCATTTTTACATACATTATTCCTGCTGTCGGTGAAACCTTCAACATTGAGTGGATTCAGAACAGTATTCTTGCAGATGAGCGATTTGCCTGGATAGGTGTTCTTATTGTCGGTGTATGGCAGGCGGTTGCTATGAATACGATTATTTATATTTCCGGCTTGCAGACCATTCCCGAGGATGTGTATGAGGCTTCAAGGATTGACGGTGCAGGAAAATTTCTTACATTCAGAAAGATAACGCTTCCGCTTTTGATGCCGTTTATCTCAATAAATCTTGTTTTAAGTACAAAGAATATGCTTATGGTTTTCGACCAGATTATGTCCTTGACCAAGGGCGGACCTGCACAGAGTACGGAATCAATATCTTACCTGATTTACAGAAACGGAATGGACGGCGGTCAGTTTGGCTTCCAGAGTGCAAATGCGGTAATATTCTTTATTCTTATTGTTACTATTTCCGTTATTCAGATGAGAATGACAGGTAAAAAGGAGGAACAGCTATGAGGAGACTAAAAAGAAAACAGGGAACGAACTGGTTTTTGACCTTTGTGCTTATTTTAGGATGTCTGACGGTTCTGTTTCCTCTTTATATGACGGTTATTATTGCCTTTAAAAATCCTTCGGAAATGACAAACGATGTTGCCGGTGCGTTAGCTCCGCCGAGTAACTGGAGCTTTGATAACTTTGCCGAGGCAATGAAAGTAACAAACTTCTGGAGCGCACTTGCAAACAGCCTTTTTATCTCCGGTATTACAATAGTATTATCGGTTCTTATTCATTCCATAGCAGGCTATGTTATCGGCAGAAATATGAGAAGAAAAAAGGGCTACAAGTTAGTTTATTTCTACATAGTAAGCGGTATGTTTGTTCCGTTTGCAATCCTTATGATGCCTCTTGTAAAGGAAACTGCACAAATCGGACTTGCAAACCCTATCGGTGTAATTCTCCTTTATCTTGTTTTCTATATGCCTATGAACGTTATGCTATACAGCGGCTATCTAAAGAATATTCCTCTTGCTATGGAGGAAGCGGCTGAAATCGACGGCGCTTCTACCTGGAAAACATATTGGACGGTTATTTTCCCGATGATGAAGCCTATGCACGCTACCGTTGCAGTGCTTACGGCATTGGGTACATGGAACGATGTAATGACGCCTCTTGTTATTATGTCAGGCTCGGAAAATACAACGCTTCCGCTTGCACAGCTTAATTTCCAAACGCAGTTCGGAACAAACTACAATCTTGCATTTGCATCATATCTGCTCTCGCTAATTCCTATTCTTATATTCTATGTAGTCTGCCAGAAGCAGATTATCGGCGGAGTTGCAAACGGTGCAGTAAAGGGTTAGTAAAAAGGGGAGAAGTTTTATATAAGCTTCTCCCATTGAATTAATATGAAATTAATATGAAACAATAAGGTGATATTTATGGCTATCAGAGTTACAGAACAAGGCAGAAATTTTTATTTGGAAACACTTCACTCTATGTATCAGATAAAGGCAGACGAATACGGAGTGCTTAAGCATATCTGGTACGGTTCACGCACGGAGTGCAATATGGAATATTTGCTTGATTATCCCGATGTCGGTTTCTCGGGTAATATTTATGAGGCAGAAAACAAAAGAGAATATTCTCTTGATACAATGCCGCTTGAATACTCCTGTAAAGGAATAGGCGATCACAGAATTCCGGCGGCGGCAATCACTCACCCGAACGGTAGTGATGCCCTTGATTTGCGTTTTGACGGTTATGAAATCAAAAAGGGAAAGTATGCAATTTCAGGATTGCCCGCTGTTTACGCTGATGAAGATGAAGCTGAAACACTCGAAATATATCTCAAGGATACT
>CAMFFI010000097.1 GCA_945949625.1 uncultured bacterium
GGGCGAATCAGTTTGAAGATTTTATTTAAGAGTAATTCGGCAATAGGGGTTGCTGTGCCGAAAAAGACTCTCTGTGCTTTTCTAAACTGCCCGGTTAACTGAAAAGTTAAACGGGTTTTTTAATGCAGGGTGAGGAAACACCCGACAGCGTTGAAAGGTTTTGGGAAGCAAAACGCCCGCCAACTAAATTTTTAAGGAGGCGACGAAAATGGCAGTCAAGGAAAAAATAAGGATAAGACTTAAGGGTTATGATCATCAGCTTGTTGATCAGTCAGCTGAAAAAATCGTTGCAACAGCAAAGCGTACAGGAGCAAGAGTTTCAGGTCCTGTTCCGCTCCCGACAGAAAAGCAGGTTGTAACAATTCTCCGTGCTGTTCATAAGTATAAGTACAGCCGTGAGCAGTTTGAGATGAGAACTCACAAGCGTCTTATCGATATTTTAAGACCGTCAAACAAGACAGTCGAGGCTCTTATGAGCTTGGAACTCCCTGCCGGCGTTGAAATCGAAATCAAATTATAATTTTGGTTCCAACCTACAAGCAGACAGGGTCATGTTGGCAAAAGCCAACCAATAACCTACAAGGAGGATATAAAAAATGCAAAAAGCATTAATCGGCAAGAAAATCGGTATGACACAGATTTTCGACGAAAAGGGTAACGTTGTTCCCGTAACTGTTGTTGAAGCAGGTCCATGCGTTGTTTCAACAAAGAAAACAGTTGAAAACGACGGATATGCTGCTGTACAGCTGGGCTTTGGCGATTTAAAGCCAAGCAAAGTCAACAAACCAATGAAAGGTTTCTTTGACAAGGCTGATGTAGCACCAAAGAAAACTCTCAAAGAGTTTCGCTTTGAAGACACAGACGCTTACAACGTAGGCGACATCTTAAAGGCAGACGTTTTTGAGGCAGGCAACAAAGTTGATGTTACAGGTACCAGCAAAGGTAAAGGTACGGCAGGTGTAATTAAGAGATGGAACTTCCAGCGTCTTAAGGAATCACATGGTACAGGTCCCTGCGTTCGTCACGGCGGTTCAATCGGCGCTTGTTCTTCACCTTCAAGAGTATGGAAGGGCAAGAGAATGGCAGGTCACTTAGGTGCTGAAAAGGTAACAGTTCAGAATCTTACAGTTGTTAAGGTTGATGCTGAAAACAATCTTTTAGCAATCAAGGGTGCAATCCCCGGTCCTAACAAGGGCATTGTTGTTATCAAAGATTCCGTTAAGGCTTAAGGGAAGGAGGATTATATATGCCTAGTTTAGCAGTTGTTAATATGGAAGGCAAAGAGGTTTCTAAAATTGACCTTGCCGAGTCCGTATTTGGAATTGAGCCAAACGCTGCAGTTATGCACCAGATGGTTGTTAACTATCTTGCAAATCAGCGTCAAGGCACACAGTCGGCTTTAACAAGAGCTGAGGTATCAGGCGGCGGCAGAAAGCCCTGGAGACAAAAGGGAACCGGTCGTGCAAGACAGGGTTCAACAAGAGCTCCTCAGTGGACTCACGGCGGCGTTGTATTTGCTCCAAAGCCGAGAAGCTACAGATTTACAGTAAACAAGAAGGTAAGAAGACTTGCGATGAAATCTGCTCTTTCAACTAAAGCAGCATCACAGGAAATCGTAATTCTTGATGAAATCAAGCTTGACGAATACAAAACAAAAGTTATTGTTGATATGCTTAAGGCAATCGACGCTACAAAAAAGGCACTTATCGTTCTGCCTGAGGTTGACGGTAAGGTTATTAAATCAGCTAACAATATTAAGGGCGTAAAAACAGCTCAGGTTAACGAGCTTAATGTTTACGATATTCTTAACGCTGACAAGCTTGTTATTGTTAAGGATGCTGTTAGCAAAATTGAGGAGGTTTACGCATGATAGCACAGGATATTATCATCCGCCCTGTAATTACTGAAAAAAGTATGCTGGGCGCTTCTGAAAAGAAGTACACCTTTGAAGTTGCAAAATCAGCTAACAAAATAGAAATTGCAAAGGCTTGCGAAGAGCTTTTTAAAGTTGAAGTTGCCAAAGTAAACACTGTTTCAGTCAGAGGACGTTTCCGCCGTCAGGGCAGAAACAACGGCGGTTACACAAAGGCTTGGAAAAAAGCAGTTGTAACACTTAAAAGCGACAGCAAACCTATTGAATTTTTTGAAGGCATGATGTAAGCCTGAAAAATACAGAAAATTTCAGGCAGAATGTATGGGGAAACGCCATTTCCCCGCAAAGCCATCATGAGGAGAGTGAAATCAAATGGCAATTAAAGTATATAAGCCGACCATTAACTCACGCAGAAATATGTCGGTTACTGATTATTCAGGTCTTTCAAAAGTTGCCCCCGAGAAAAGCTTGCTTGCTCCTTTGAAGAAAAAATCAGGACGTAACAGCTACGGCAGAATCACTGTTCGCCACAGAGGCGGCGGTAACAGAAGAAAGTACCGTATTATTGATTTTAAGCGTCAGAAATTTGACGTTGAAGGTAAGGTAGTTACTTTAGAGTACGATCCAAACCGTTCAGCATTTATTGCTCTTGTTGAGTACACTGACGGAGAGAAAGCTTATATTCTCGCTCCTGAAGGACTTAAGGTAGGCGACACAGTAGTTGCCGGCGAAAATGCAGATATTAAACCCGGTAACGCTTTACCGCTTGCATCTATTCCTGTCGGTACATTTATCCACAACGTAGAGCTTTACCCCGGCAGAGGCGCTCAGCTTGCAAGAGCAGCCGGAAATATGGCTCAGCTTATGGCTAAGGAAAACGGTCTTGCACTTTTAAGACTTCCTTCAGGCGAGCTCAGAAACGTTTCAGATAAATGTATGGCTACAATCGGTCAGGTTGGTAACACCGACCACGAAAACGTAAAAATCGGTAAAGCAGGACGTAAGAGAAATATGGGTTGGAGACCTACTGTTCGCGGTTCTGTAATGAACCCTAACGACCACCCTCACGGCGGTGGTGAAGGTAAATCCCCTGTTGGTCGTCCGGGACCTGTTACTCCTTGGGGTAAACCTGCTCTCGGCTACAAGACTCGTAAGACTCATAAAGCAAGCGATAAGTTTATCGTACGCAGAAGAAACGGTAAGTAAGGTTGACAGAAAGGAGCTTATATTATGAGTAGAAGTACAAAAAAGGGCCCTTTTGTCCAGCCTGTATTGCTCAAAAGGGTTCAGGAGATGAACGAATCAGGTGAGAAGAGAATCTTAAAGACATGGTCAAGAAGCTCAACAATTTTCCCTGATTTTGTTGGTCATACATTTGCGGTTCACGATGGCCGCAAGCACGTTCCGGTTTATGTAACAGAAGATATGGTTGGTCACAAGCTCGGTGAGTTTGCTCCCACACGTACCTTTAAAGGCCATGCCGGTTCAAAAACAAGTAAGTAAGCGGAAGGAGAGTATTGCAAATGGAAGCAAAGGCATATGCAAAATATGTCCGTATTTCACCACGCAAGGTTACAGTTGTTCTTGATTTAATCAGAGGCAAAGACGTAGTTCTTGCAGAGGCTATTCTTAAGCATACCCCAAAGGCCGCTTGTGAGCCGCTTTTAAAGCTGCTCAAATCAGCTATGGCTAATGCTGAGACTAACCATGATATGGACACATCAAAACTCTATGTTGCAGAGTGTAACGCAACAGCAGGTCCAATCCTCAAACGTATTCAACCAAGAGCACAGGGTAGGGCTTACAGAATAAACAAAAGAACATCCCACATTTCCCTTGTGCTCAAGGAAAAAGAAGAATAAGGGGAGGTAAGTAATATGGGACAGAAAGTTAATCCACACGGTCTTCGTGTAGGCGTTATTAAAGATTGGGATTCCCGTTGGTTTGCTGATAAAAAGACTTTCGGCGACACACTTGTTGAAGATTACAATCTCAGAAAGACTTTGAAAAAGCAGCTTTATTCCGCAGGAATTTCAAAAATTGAAATTGAGCGTGACGGCAAAAAGGTTAGACTTCACATCCACTGCGCTAAGCCCGGTATGATTATCGGTAAAGGCGGCAGCGAGATTGAAAAGCTCAGAGTTCAGTGCGAAAAAATGCTGAATAAGCCGGTTGCCATCAATATTGTAGAAATAAAATCACCTGATTTGAACGCACAGCTTGTTGCTGAGAGTATTGCTCAGCAGCTTGAAAAGAGAATTTCATTCCGCCGTGCTATGAAGCAGGCTATCGGAAGAGCTATGAAGTTTGGTGCAAAGGGTATCAAAACACAGTGCTCAGGTCGTTTAGGCGGCGCAGAAATTGCACGAGCAGAGCAGTATCACGAAGGTACTATTCCTCTTCAGACTCTTAGAGCAGACATTGACTACGGTTTTGCAGAGGCTAACACAACCTACGGTAAAATCGGCGTTAAAGTATGGCTTTATAAAGGTGAAGTTCTCAACGAGGCTAAAGACAGAAAGCCTAAAAGGGAAGGAGGCAGAAAATAATGCTGTTACCAAAGCGCGTTAAGCACAGAAGAGTGCAGAGAGGCCGTATGACAGGTAAAGCAAACCGTGGTAACAAGGTAACTTACGGTGATTTCGGTCTCCAGGCTTTAGAGCCCGCTTGGATTACATCAAACCAGATTGAAGCAGCCCGTGTAGCTATGACACGTTACTGCAAAAGATTCGGTAAGGTTTGGATTAAAATATTCCCTGACAAGCCAGTTTCAAAGAAACCTTTGGAAACTCGTATGGGTAAAGGTAAAGGTGCTCCTGAATATTGGGTTGCAGTTGTAAAGCCCGGCAGAGTTATGTTTGAGTTGGGCGGAGTTGACGAGACAATAGCAAGAGAGGCTATGCGTCTGGCAGCAGCTAAGCTGCCTATCAAATGCAAGTTTGTAAAAAAGGAAGATACGGAGGTTGAGCAGTAATGAAAGCATCAGAACTCAGAGAATTATCAGCAGAAGAGCTCCAGGCAAAGCTTAAAGACCTCAAACAGGAATTGTTTAATCTTCGCTTTCAGCTTGCAGTTAACCAGCTTGAGAACCCAATGCGTATTTCTGCTGTTAAGAAGGACATTGCAAGAATTTCAACAATTCTTCGTCAGCGTGAATTAACAAGCAGTGAAGCTTAAGGGAGGAGGACTTAACAGTGAGTGAAAGAAATATGAGAAAAACTGCTGTCGGTAAGGTAGTAAGCGACAAAATGGATAAAACAATTGTTGTTGCTATTGAAGACAGCGTAAAGCACAAACTTTACAACAAAGTTGTTAAGCGTACCGTTCGTCTTAAAGCACACGATGAAAACAACGAGTGCGGCGTAGGCGATCGCGTAAAGGTTATGGAGACCCGTCCTCTTTCTAAGGATAAAAGATGGAGACTCGTCGAGATTAT